>NZ_JBSHCR010000010.1:0-95885 GCF_053615895.1 Isoptericola sp. NPDC055881 | reverse complement strand
GCCCGGCGGCGCCCCCCACCCGCACCTCGTCCCGCCGCGACTTCGGTTCGCCCGGGGCGCCCTCGTACGGTCCGGCCGCGACCGGGATGACGCTGCCGCCCCTGTCGTCGCCGGCGAGCTCGGCGCCGCCCGCGGCGACGCCGCCCGCCTCGGTCGCCCCGCGCCCCGACGGCCCCGTGCGACGCTCGCCGTTCGCCGCCAGCGGCACCGACTCGCCGTTCGGCACGACCTCGGCCCCCACGTCCGCCCCGTCGGCGCGTGCGGCCGCGCCCTCCGCTCCCGCGAGCGCGCCGCCCGCCGCCGCGGCGCCGCCGCTGCCCTGGGCGACGCCGTCGACCCCTCCGGCGGACCGTCCCGCCGCGGTGCAGCCGTCCCGGCCCGCGCGCGGGTCCCCGACCCCGTCCGGCCCCGAGCGCACGGCCGCGTCACCGTTCGACGCCCTCGTCGCGTCCGAGCAGCCCGTCCGCGCGCGCTCGGCCGCCCCCCAGGTCGAGGAGGACGACGAGGAGGACTGGGACGAGCCGGAGGCGTCGTACACCTGGCTGCACTACATCGTGCTCGTCGTGGTCGCCTTCGTGCTCGGTCTGCTGGTCTGGAAGCTGCTGCTGGCCGGTCCGGACGACAAGAGCTTCAGCACGGACTCGGCCGCGCCCGCGGCCACCCTCTCGCTCACCACATCCCACCCCGGAGCCGCCGCATGACCGCCACCCCCCGCGCCGTCGAGCTGGCGATCGCCGCCGCTCGGGCCGCCTCGGACCGCAAGGCGCAGGAGATCATCGCGCTCGACGTGAGCGAGCAGCTCGTCCTCACGGACGTCTTCCTCATCGCGTCCGGCACGAACGAGCGCCAGGTCTCGGCGATCGTGGACGCGGTCGAGGAGGCGATGATCCGCGCCGGGGCGAAGCCGATCCGTCGCGAGGGCAAGGCGCAGGCGCGCTGGGTGCTGCTGGACTTCGGCGACGTCGTGGTGCACGTGCAGCACGCCGAGGACCGCGTGTACTACGCGCTGGAGCGGCTCTGGAAGGACTGCCCGGCGATCGACCTGCCGGAGGACGCGCGCGGCGGCGACGGTGCGGCGGCGGCTGCCGAGTACGGGGACGGCGCGGGCGACGGCACCATCCGTCTCGCGGGCGACGAGCGGTGACCGCGGGCACCGTCGTCCTGCTCCGTCACGCGCGCACCGCGTACAACGCCACCCTGCGGCTGCAGGGACAGATCGACATCCCGCTCGACGACGTCGGCCGGTGGCAGGCGGCGGAGGGCGGCTCTGCCCTCGCCTCGTCGCACCGGGCGACGCGCATCGTGTCCTCCGACCTGGGCCGGGCGCGCGAGACGGCGGCCGCCTACGCCGAGGCGCTCGGCGGAGCTCCCGTGCAGACGGACGAGCGGCTGCGCGAACGAGGCTTCGGCGAGTGGGAGGGGCTGACGGGCGCGGACATCTCCGCGCGCTGGCCCGAGGAGTACGCGGCCTGGCGCCGTGGTGCCGAGCCGGCCGGCGCGGGCGCGGAGACGAAGGCCGAGGTCGCGGCACGGATGACCGAGGTGGTCGCCCAGCACGCGGCGGAGCTCGACGACGACGCGACCCTGGTGGTGGTCTCCCACGGCGCCGCCATCTCCCTGGCGGTCACCGCGCTGCTCGGCCTGGACCCCACCACGTGGCGTGGGCTGGCGGGCATGCACAACGTGCACTGGTCGCACCTGCACCGGGCAGGGGAGGGGGCCGTCCCGGCGTGGCGGCTCGTCGCGCACAACGTGGGCGCGGGGTATCCGCTGGACCAGTGGCAGGCGGGCCCGGACTGGAATTTGGAACCTGGCCCGAAGTCTGCCTAAGATATCGACGTTCCGAGGGGCGCAAGCCCGGAGGAACGCACCGAATCAGACGAATCGCCTGACCGTTCGCGGTCGCGAGAGTCGGTTCTCGGGGCTGTGGCGCAGCTGGTAGCGCACCTGCATGGCATGCAGGGGGTCAGGGGTTCGAGTCCCCTCAGCTCCACCCCGACGAGAAGGCCCGGAACCTCAGGTTCCGGGCCTTCTCGCATTTTCTGGGTCCTCACTGGCCCCGACCCCCGGGTTCAGCGCGTGGGACGCCCTTGCGCCCCGGGAGCGGTCGCCTAGGCTGACCTGCGGCCGCGTCGTCGGCCGCCACATCTGAAGACACCCATGACAGGGGAGCGCCGTCGAAGGGGCGCTGAGAGTGCGGGCTCGAGCCGCAGACCCTTGGAACCTGCTCCGGTTAGCACCGGCGAAGGGAGTTACCTGGAATGTCCGCGCCCATGATCCGTCCGCCCGCCCCCGGGGCGGCTCGTACGGCCCTGCGGTTCCGCACCGTCGACCTGGTCACGATGGCGACGCTCGGCGTCGCGGTCGGGGTCGTCTTCTGGGGCTGGACCCAGCTCTACCACCTGCTCTCCACCGGCCTGGTCGTGGTCTTCCCGCCGGCCACGGGTCTGCTGGGCGGTGGTTGGCTGCTCGGCGGCGTCCTCGGCGGGCTGATCGTCCGCCGGCCGGGCGCCGCGGTGCTCACCGAGGTCGTGGCCGCCTGCGTCGAGGCGCTCCTCGGCGCAGGGTGGGGCTTCTCCGCGATCGTCTCGGGAGTGGTGCAGGGCATCGGCGTCGAGCTGGTGCTCGCCCTGTTCCTGTACCGGCGGTTCGGCACGGTGGTCGCCGCCCTGGCAGGGGCGGCCGCAGGCGCGTGCGGCGCCGTCTACGAATGGTTCGTCTACTACCCCGAGTGGCAGTGGGGCTTCCGCCTCGCCTACCTCGCATGCTTCGCCCTCTCGGGCGCGCTGCTCGCGGGCGTCGGCGGAGCGGCCCTCGTGCGCGGCCTCGCCAGGGCGGGCGTCCTCGACGCCTTCGGCCCGGGCCGAGACCTCGCCGACGCCGCCGCGCTCCCCGGCCGCGCCGCGCGGTCCTGACGCGTGGTGCGCCCGGACGGACGGCCGCGCGCGCGGCTGGAGGGGCTGACCTGGCGGCCCACGGGGAGACCGAGGCCGGTGCTCGACCGGCTCGACCTGACGATCGGGGTCGGGGAGCGGGTCGGTCTGGTCGGACCCAGCGGAGCCGGCAAGTCGACCGTGCTGCACGCCCTGGCGGGCGCGCTGGGCGACCCGCTGCCCGGAGACCTGTCGGGCTCGTCGCACGTGGACGGCGTCGTCGGCCTCGTGCTGCAGGACCCGGGCGCCGCCGTCGTGGCGGAGCGGGTCGGTCGCGACGTCGCGTTCGGGCCGGAGAGCGCCGGGCTGCCCCGGGACGAGATCCGGCGGCGGGTCCGCAGGTCGTTGGACCGCGTCGGCCTGCGACACCCCCTGGACCGACCGACCGCGGCGCTGTCGGGCGGGGAGCTGCAGCGGCTCGCCCTCGCCGGGGCGCTGGCCTGCGCCCCGGACCTGCTGCTCCTCGACGAGCCGACGGCGATGCTGGACCCCGACGCCGCGGCGGAGCTGCGGTCGGCGGTCCTCGACGCCCTCGCAGGGTCCGACACGTCCCTGGTGGTGGTCGACCATCACGTCGGCCCGTGGCTCGAGCACCTGGACCGGGTGGTCGTGCTCGGCCCAGGCGGCGTCGTCACCCACGAGGCCGCGCCCGGCGCCCTGTGCGCCCCGCGGCGCGGCCCGGAGAGTGCGCTCCGGGCCGCGCTCACGGACGCCGGCGTCTGGCTCCCGGCGGTGGCGGCCCCCGCTCCGCTGCCCGTGCCGGCGCCGCTGGTGGCCCCCGGCACGCCGGGCCCGGACGTCCGCGTCGAGGAGCTGGGCGTGGACCTCACCGTGCGCGGGCTGCGGGGACGCGCCGTCACCCGCGCCCTGGAGGGGGTGGACGCGCACCTGCCCGCCCGCCGGCTCACCGCCGTCACCGGGCCGTCCGGGGCGGGGAAGTCCACCCTCGTCGCGACGCTGGCCGGGCACCTACGGCCCGCGCGGGGACGCGTTACGGGGACGCCCGGGCACGGCGCACGGTCGCGCGACCTCGCGCGGCAGTGCGGATGGGTGCCGCAGCACCCCGAGCACGGGCTCCTCGCGCTGCGCGTGCGCGACGAGGTGGCGCTCACCGGTCGGCGGCTGGGCGTGGACGTGGACGTCGACGCCGTGCTTGCCCTCCTGCGACTCGACCACCTCGCCGACGCCCACCCGTTCCGTCTGTCGGGAGGCGAGCAGCGGCGTCTGGCGCTCGCCGCCGCCCTCGCGCACCGGCCGCCGCTGGTGCTGCTCGACGAGCCCACCGTGGGGCAGGACCGGCACACGTGGGCCGCCGTGGCCGGGTGGGCCGCCGCGGCCGCGCGGGGCGGAGCCACCGTGGTGGCGAGCACCCACGACAGCCACCTCGTCTCGCTCGCCGAAGGTCGCGTGTCCCTGGCGGGGGCGACCCGCTCGCCCGGCGACCTCCGACACGTGCGGGAGCCGGCATGAGCGGCGTGCTGGGGCGCGTGAACGCGCTCGTCCTCGTCGTGCTGGGGCTGCTGGGCCTGGTCGCGTCGTTCGGGGTGCGCGACCTGGCGTCCGCCGGGGTGGCGCTCGGCGCGTGCGTGGCGTTCGGCGTCCTCGGCCTGCCGCGGCGCTCCGGCCCGGCCGGGCGCTATCTCGCGGTCGTCGTGGCGGCGTCGTCGGTGGCGTGGTCGACGTGGCTGCTGGGCGGCCACGACCCGCACGACGCGGCCGTCGCGGGGCTGCGGATCGCCGTGCTCGCCCTGCCCGGGGTGGCCCTCGCCCCGCTGGTCGACCCCAGCGGTCTGGCCGACCAGCTCGGCCAGCGGCTGCGCCTGCCCGCGCGGTTCGTCGTCGGGGTCACGGCCGCGCTCCAGCGGTTCGATCGGCTGGGCGTCGTCTGGGAGCAGGCGTCCCGTGCGCGGCGGTCGCGCGGCGTGGGCCCGGGGCGAGGACCGGTCGACCGTGGCCGGCACGCGGCCTCCGTGACGTTCGCCGTCCTCGCAGCGACCCTGCGCGACGCGACGACCATGTCCGTCGCCATGGACGCGCGCGGCTTCGCACGAGCCGAGGCGCGGACGTGGGCCGAGCCGGCACCGTGGTCACGGGCCGACACCGTGGTGCTGGCGCTCGGTGCGGCCGCTGCCGCGCTGCCGTTCGCCGTCGCGGGGTAGCGCGCGAGCGCGCGCCCCCCGCGCACACTGGGTCCAGGAGGTGGACCATGAGCCGTCCCCCGGACCGCCCTGGACGCGACTTCGACGCGCTGTACGCAGGGGACGTCCCGCCGCCGTGGGAGATCGGGAGGCCGCAGCCGGCGCTGCTCGCGCTCGTGCGCCGGTCCGTGCTCGCCGACCCGGTCCTCGATGCCGGCTGCGGCACAGGCGTCCTGGCGCTCGCTCTCGCACGGGCCGGGCACCAGGTCGTCGGGGTGGACGGTGCGCCGCGCGCGATCTCGCGCGCCCGGGAGCGAGCAGCCGAGGCGATCCTCGAGCCGCCCGGCGACGTGCGCTTCCAGGTGGCGGACGCCCGCCACCTCGACCGGCTGGACCTGCGGCCGCGCACCGTCCTGGACTCCGGGCTGCTGCACACGCTCGACGAGGACGGCCGCGCCGCCTACGTGGCGGGCTTGGCGGCGGTCTGCCCGCCGGACGCCCTCGTCGCCCTTCTCGCGATGTCCGTGCACGCCGGCCTCGGCTGGGGCACCACCGTGGACGAGCTGCGCAGCGCGTTCACGGCGTCCGACTGGTCGTCCACCGAGGTCGCGGACGCGGAGATCGTGGCGCGACCGGCCGACGACGAGCGGCACCTGCCGGCGTTCCTCCTCACGACGCGGCGCGCGTGAGGCCCTGCGCCTCGACCGCCGCCAGCAGGGCGCGGGCCTTGGCAGGCCCGACGGCACGGCCCGCTCGCGCGGCGATCGCCTCCAGCCCGGGGAACGCCGCCGCGTCGGCGGGGACCAGGCCGCGACGCGAGGCCTCCGCGAGGTAGGGCAGCGAGGCGGCGGCGACGTCGAGCACGCGGGGGAGCCAGCGAGGCAGCGGCCCGTCGGTCGCGCCCGCCGCGGCGACCGCCTCGGTGAGCACTGGCCACAGGGCCGGCAGCGTGCCCAGACGTCGCTCCACCAGCCGGACCATGCGCGCGGGGCTCGCCGTGGGCTGGGTCACGAGGGCGCGGGCGGCGAGCCGCGTCCCGGCCCAGCCGATGCCCCCGCGCTCGATCAGGTCGCGCACGACGTGCTCCCCGGCGACCCCTGCGTCCCCGTCGTGGCACAGCATGGACAGCGCGACGGCGTGCAGGGCCGTGCTGAGCGGCGGGATCCCGCCGGGCGGCATCCGCAGCGGCCCGCCCGTGCCCTCGGTGCGGTTGCGGTGCTCGTGCGCGCGCAGCCGGCCGGCCTCCGGGTCCCAGGCCAGCCACGCCTCGGTGCCGGGTTCGGAGCGGTAGTGGTCACGGGCGCCGGGTTCCTCGCCCTCGGCGCGCACGACGGCGGCGCACTGGCCCTCGCTCTCCAGGTCGTACGACCACACCTTGACGACCCGGTAGACGCGGCCGGGGTCGGCAGGGAGCCGCAGGTCGAGCGCCAGCAGCTTCGTGGGGGCGTCCGGGTCCTGCCACGAGGCCGCGATGGCCACCCCGTCGTCGAGGGCGGGGAGGGTCGCGAGGTCCGCAGGCCAGACGGCGTCGAAGTCCGCGGGGGCGTTCGCGGGCGCGGGCGCCGCTGCCGGTGCGGGGGACGCGCCGGCGGCGTCCCCGGGCGCCGGCGGGAGCAGGGCGGCGGCCTCGCGCGCGGCGACGACGGCCCGCGAGGAGCCCGGCCGTGCGGCGAGCGCCCGCAGCCCGCGCACGGCGAGGACCTCGGGTCCCGCGACGCCGCTCACGACGGCGGCGGCAGCGTCGGGAGCGATCGCGAGCATCGCCTCGGCCAGCTCCGCGGTCCCCGCCAGCAGCCGGGTCTTGCTGAGGGAGATGGCGAGGAGGTCGTCGAGCACGGGCCAGACCACCGACGCGAGCCCCTCGTCGGCGAGGCGGAGCGTCGCCGCCGCGAACGCCGCGAGGGCGCGGGGCGTGGTCCGTAGGTCCAGCAGCGACGCGTCCGCGACGCCCGGCCGCAGTAGGCCACGGTCCCACGCCTCGAGCACCGCGGCGGAGGCGTCCTCGGCCGCGCGGTCGTGGACACGGCGCTGGGAGCCCAGCAGGGCGATGGCGCTCGCCGGCCCGAACGGCGTCGCCCGGCGCGCGGCCTGCCGCAGCGCGACGCCGAGGGCGGGGGCGTTGCTGTGGGCGAGGATCTCCGCCGCGGCGTCGCTCCAGGCGGGGAACACCGCACCGGTGTCTGGGCCCGTATAGCCGCGGGTGTCGAGGCGGCGGGGGAAGCGGCGCAGGGATCGCGGGAGAACGATCTCGCCGGCGCGCCAGCACTCCCAGCGCTCCTCCCGTACGAGCGGGGGCTCGACGACGGGGTCGGTGGCGTACGCCGCCGCGGCCGGGCCCGCCACGAACGGCAGCGCGTCCCCGTCCTGCCCGACGACCGGGACCTCGGCGACGCGCAGCCGGTCGAGGACCGCGGGCGTGGTGGCGGCGGTGTCGAGCCGGGTCAGCGCCAGCAGGAGGTCCGCCTCGAGCGCCGGCGCGTCCGCGGCCGCATATCTCTCGAGGCGGTCCGCCAGGTCCTCCGGGTCGACGGTCAGGTCGACGTGAGACGGGGTCGACAGCAGGACCGGCACCTCGCCCAGACGGGCGAAGACGCCGCGGTCGCGGGCGCGCAGCACGTCCAGCACCCGCCCCGGACCGACGGTCCCGACGGGGCCGAAGACTCCGGTGCGGCTGACGATTCCCGTGCGGCCGAGGACTCCGGTGGGTCCGTCGTGGTCGTCGAGGTCGGCGACGGCGTCATGGAGGTCATGGAGGTCACGGAGGTCGTGGAGATCGTGGATCTCGCGGAGCGTGCGCAGCTCGTCGATCACGTCGATCGCGTCGAGCACGTCGAGTGCTCGGGGTGCGTGCTCAGGGCGTTCGCCGCGGACCCACGCGTGCACCGGGGCGAGGCCCGCCTGCCACGACGGCTCCACGCCGCGCAGGGCGGTGCGCGCCTCGTCCGGGTCGCGGCGGGCGACCCGGACGGCCAGGTCGAGGAAGGTCTCGAGAGCGAGGTCGTACGCACCCTCGGGCTGGCGCAGGAGCGCGGCCGCCGCCGCGGTGAGCTCGGAACCTGTGGCCTCGAGCGGCTCGAAGCGCGGCACCTCCCAGACGTGCGGGGTGGGCCGCCAGCGGCCCGCGCCCGGTGCGGAGGCCTCTGCAGTGGCCTCCACGGGACCCGTCCCGCCGGGGACGTCCCACGCGTCCAGCACGGCGCGCGCGGCCCGCGCCACCGCGGGGTCGCGGCCCGCGGCGAGCTCCGCGACCCGGTCCCCGACGAGGTCGACGACCTCGGCCCCCGCACCGCCGTCGGCCGCCGCCCGCCGGGCGGCAGCCGCGAGGACGGTGCGCTGCGCCTTCTTCGTGGCGACCGCCAGCGACACGAGGAGGACGTCGGCGAGCGTCGCGGGGTCGGCGCCCTCGACGAGGGTGGGCGCGAACGCCTCGACCAGCGGCGCCTCCCCGGTGGCCAGCACGCCGACCAGCAGATCCGCCCGCGCCAGGATCTCGTCCGGCGTCGCGGCGAGCCCCGGGGTACGCGCGGTACCGGGCGCCGTCAGGACGACGGCCCACGCCTTGCGGTCGCCGGGTCGGGTCGCGGCGTCCAGGGCCTGGAAGGCGAGGTCGACCGCCTCGTCCCGAGCGATCCAGCCGGCGTCGACGGCCGCGGCGCAGGTATTGCCGAACGCGCCGGTCGACGGCAGCCCGGCGGCCACCGCGGCCCGGGCGTGCTCCGCGTACCGCGGCCGCAGCAGGTCCGCGGGGAGGGGCCGCCGGTGTCCCGGCCATTCCTCCGGGGCCCCCGGGAGCGTCGCGGCGGCGTAGGCAGCCCAGTCGCGGAGATACTCGGGGTCGTCCGGCACGTCGAGGCAGAGCCGGTGCACGAGCAGCACGACGACGCCGCCGAGCGTCGTCGTCGAGAACTCGCCCCAGGACGAGGTTCCTGCGCGCTCGACGAAGCGGGCCGCGAAGTCCGCCCCGCGAGTGGCCACCACCCGAGCCACGAGGTTGTCCGGCAGACCCTCGGCTTCCGTCAGGAGCCGGACCGCCCGCGCGGCGTCCACGCCCTGCCGGACGGCGAACAGGGTGAGGAGCCCGAGGTCGACGTCCGTGGCAGCGGCCCAGCCCCAGGCGCCGTCGTCCAGGTCGTGCAGACCCCCCAGGGTGACCGGGACGTCCGGAACGACGTGGTGGAGCCAGGGGCCGCGGCGCAGGCCGGCGAGCGCCGCGCGGCGCTGCTGCGGCGTTCCGAGCGGCAGCGTCAGGGCGTCCTGCGGGTCGGCGCCGTCCCAGCCGAGCTCCCGGAAGATCTCGACCGCGCGGGCGAGAGCGGGGGTGGCCAGGGCGGTGTCCACGGGCGGCACGGAGCTCACGGGCGCGGGATCCTCTCGTCGTCGGACCGGCGCTCGGCCGGCGGCGCGGCCGCGCTCAGGCGGGCCGCGAGCACATGCTGGCACGGGCCTCTGTCACCGCCGTGCCGCAGGGACCAGGTGCACGTGCAGGTGTCCGGGCCGGCGCCGCCGGGAGCGAGACGGACGCGGTGGTCGCCTCCGCTTCCCCGTACGAGGAAGCCGTCGCTGTCGGGTCGCGCGCCGCCGCTCGCCGCGAGGACGCGGGCGGCCCGCAGGCGCGGGTTGTCGCGCTCGGGGCGGTCCGGGTCGTGGGGCAGCTCGCGATGGAACCAGGCGGCGTCGTGCGCGTCCCACCCCACCCGGCCCTGAGCGGCGAGCACGGCGAGCGCAGCCCGGGCACGGGGCTCGTCGAGCGCCGCGTCGCGGGCCAGGCGTGCGACGTCGACGACGGGCTCGAACGCGAGGAGGGCGACCACCAGGTCGGCGTCGCCGGAGGCCTCGGGGGCGGCGAGGCCCTCGAGCAGGGAGCCCTCCCCGGAGTGCCCGCGCCATGCCTCGGCGGTCAGGCCCACGCTGACCCGCGCCCCGGGCAGCGCGACCTCCACCAGCGCCGGGCCCTCGCCGCCGTCGGCCGGGCCGTAGACGGTCACGCCGCGCACGTGCACCAGGAGCCGCTTGAGCGCGGCGAGACGGTGCAGTCCGCTGACGTGCACCGACCCCGCCGAGCGGCGTGGCGCGAGCCGGGCTCCGGAGGGCGCGGCCGTGAGCCAGCCCGAGCGCGCGGTCGACGTCGCCGCCGGGAGGGAGGCCACGAACGAGCGTGCCGCGGCGCCGTCGAGCCGCAGCACGGGGACCAGTCCGTGGTGCAGCTCGGCGGCGTTGCCGAGGGCCCGCACCCAGCGCGGCGGCATCTCCACCGGGCGCTCGACCACCTGCACGCCGGGGGTGGCCACCCGGAGCCCGTCGACCCCGACGTCGAGGTGCAGCAGCTCCGCCCGGCCCACGCCGGTCAGGGCGCGCCGCGTGGCGGGACCGAGGTCCACGTTGGTGGTGCCGGAGCCGATCTCGCCGCCGTCGAGCCCGTCGCCGAGGAGGTCCAGGCGCGCGTAGACCCCGTTGCAGGCGGAGAAGACCTCCGCGCGAAGCCGGTCGCCGTGCGCGGTGAGCACCGGGTCGCGCTGCGTGGACGGAGTGTGCTGGAAGTACCGCGTGGCGGTCACGTCCGCGAGCGTCACGAGGGATCGGGCGAGCACCTGCGGGTGGGTCGCGAAGCCGTGGAAGAACGACGGCGACGTCTCCGGCCCGCCGGGGGCGAGCCCGGGGGCGAGGGCCAGTGCGAGGCCGGAGCCGTCGAGGGTGGACGCGCCGACGAACGCCCGGGTGCCTGTCATGGGCCCGAGGGTGCCATGAGCCGGTGACGCCGAGCCTGTGACGCCGAGCCTGTGACGCCGAGCCGGTCGCGCCGAGGTGCGGCCCTCCCGCTGGGACGGCGCTCCGTCGCCGGGCACCCGTGCGATAGGAAGGACGCGTGCCGTCCCCGCCGCTCTTCCCGTTGCGCAGCGTCGTCCTGGGCGCGTTCCTGCCCACCCTGGTGCTGGAGATCGGCATCGGCGCCCTGCTGCCCGTCGTCGCGGTCACGGCCACGGACCGCGGCGCGAGCCTGACCGTCGCGGGGCTGGTGGCGGCGCTGCTGCCGCTCGGCAAGATCGCCTTCGACCTGCCCGCGGGCGCGCTCGCGCAACGGCTCGGGGACCGGACCGCCATGCTCCTGGCCGGTGGCGTCGCCGTGCTGGCGTTCACGACGATCGCCCTGTCGACCGCGCTGTGGGGGCTGGCCGCCGGTGTGCTGGCGCTGGGCGCGTCCAACGCCGTGTTCAACCTCGCCCGGCAGGCCTATCTCACCGAGATCACACCCCCGCTGCGGCGGGCCCGGGTGCTGTCGACGCTCGCCGGCGTGCACCGCATCGGGCTGTTCCTGGGGCCGTTCGCCGGAGCCGCGGTGATCGCCGCGACGTCGCTGCACGGCGCGTTCTGGCTCGGGGCGGGGTCGGCGCTCGTGGCGGTGGCGGTCCTCGCGCTCGTGCGCCCCGAGCCCCAGGAGGAGGCGACCGCCCCGCGGCCACCGGGCGGCGCTCGTGTCTCGATCGTCGCGGTCGCTCGCGAGCACCGGCACCTGTTCGCCACGCTCGGCGTGGCGATCCTGCTGGTGAGCGCCGTGCGCGGCGCCCGGCAGACCGTCATCCCGCTGTGGGGCGAGCACCTGGGCCTCGACGCCGAGGTGACGTCCCTGATCTTCGGCGTCTCGGGCGCCCTGGACATGCTGCTGTTCTACCCGGCGGGCAAGGTGATGGACCGGTTCGGGCGGCTGTGGGTGGCCGTCCCGTCCATGCTCACGATGGCCGCCGGCCTGGCCCTGCTGCCGGTCGCGCACACGGTCGGCGCGGTGACGGTGGTGGCGGCCGTGCTGGGCGTGGGCAACGGCATGGGGTCGGGCATCGTCATGACGCTGGGCGCCGACGTCGCGCCGGCGGCGGTGCGCCCGACGTTCCTCAGCGTGTGGCGGCTCTTCCAGGACACGGGGGACGCGCTCGGGCCGCTGGTGCTGTCGGCGGGCGCCGCGCTCGGGTCGTTGGCGGCAGGGGTGTGGGCGACGGCGACCCTCGGCGGGGCCTCGGCGGCCGCCCTCGCGCGCTGGGTGCCGCGGTACTCGCCGCTCGCGAACCTCGCGCGGCGGCGTCGTTAGCGCGACAGGGGCGCGGTCGACGAGCGCACCACGAGCTCCGGGCGCACGACCTCCGGCTCGTGCACCGTCCCGGGGTCGGCGAGCAGGGCGAGGAGGTGCTCCACGGCACGCCCGCCGACGTCGTGGAACGGCTGACGGACGGTGGTCAGGGGCGGGGACGCGTACGCGGCGAGCGCGATGTCGTCCATGCCCACGACCGAGACGTCCTCGGGCACGCGGCGACCGAGCTCGACCAGGGCGCGGACGGCGCCGAACGCCATCTCGTCGCTCGCGACGAACAGCGCGGTGACCTCGGGCATCCGCCCCACGAGCTCCCCGTTGCGATGGCCGGACTCGGGCGACCAGTCACCGTGCAGCACCGGCGGGACGGTGCGCTCCGCGGCCTCGAGCGCGCGGCGCCAGCCGGCGGTGCGTGCCGTCGCGTCGTTCCACGACTCGGGTCCGGCGATGTGCCACACCGTCTCGTGGCCGAGCTCCAGGAGATGCTCGGTGGCGAGCCGCCCGGCCTCCACCTGGTCCACCGCGACGACCTCCGTGGCCGCCGAGCGCATCCCGTCGAGGACGACGGTCGGCAGCCCCCGGGTCAGGTCGCCCAACGACACGTCCTCGCGCACCGGCACGGCCACGAGGAGGCCGTCGACCCCCTGGTCGAGCAGGCGTGAGACGGCGTGGGCCAGCGCCGACGCGGACAGGGACGGCGTGGTCGCCGTGGAGACGAAGTAGCCCCCCGCCCGGGCGGCGGTCTGGGCGCCGAGCAGGATCGCCGAGGTCGAGTAGTGGTCGGTCTCGTGGGTGACGACGCCCAGCGTGCGGCTCCGGCCGGTGACGAGCGCCCGCGCGAGGCGGTTGCGGCGGTACCCGGACTCCTCGACGGCGGCCAGCACCTTGGCGCGGGTGGCGGCGTTGACGTGCGGATGGTCCGACAGCACGCGCGAGACCGTCTGCGCCGAGACGCCGGCGATGCGCGCCACGTCGTTCATCGATGACGCCCGTGCCACGGCTCACCCCGGTCCCTCGTCGTGCGGGCCGCTCCCGGCACGCTGCGGGCTCGATGCTACCTCCCGCGGTGGTGACCATAACAGCCCACGTCGGGTCACGTGAGGGGTGTGGCCCTTCATTGAGGCGTGACGCGGTGTTGTTATGGATATCAGAACCGGTTATGGTGCTCGCATTCCTCGTGCGGCGTCGGTGCCGCTCCTCGGTACACAGTGGTCAGAAGGAGTCAGAGATGAAGCGTTCGACGGTGAACGGGTCGGCGCGGGCGACCGGCGCGGCATGCGTGGCCGCGCTGGCGGCAGTGAGCCTCACGGCGTGCGCCGGCGGCGACACGGCGGGCGGCGCCGACGGCGAGCCCACCACGATCGACGTCTGGACCTGGGCGCAGGGCTACGACAAGGCCGCCGAGGCGTTCAACGCCGCGCACGACGACGTCCAGGTGAGGTTCACCGAGATCGAGCCGGGCAACAAGGGCGGCTACGACAAGATCCGCAACGCGGTGAAGGCCGGAGACGCGCCCTGCCTGGCGCAGGTGGGCTACGAGACCATGCCGAGCTTCGTCTCCGAGGGCAACCTGCTCGAGGTCACGGACATCGCTTCGAAGGACGCGGACGCTTACACCCCGGCCGGCTGGTCCGGCGTGACGGTCGGCGACCGCGTCTACGGCGCCCCGCAGGACCAGGGCCCGATGGTGCTCTTCTACAACAAGGACGTCTTCGCCGAGCACGGCATCGACGTGCCCACCACGTGGGCCGAGTACCAGGCCGCCGGCGAGAAGCTCAAGAAGGCCGGCGTCGCGCTCACCGGGACGTACGAGGACTTCGACTACACGGGCTTCGCCTGGCAGGCGGGCGCCCCCTGGTACACGGTCGACGGCGGCACCTGGTCGATCACCAACGACTCGCCCGAGAACCAGGAGGTCGCCGACTACTGGCAGGGCCTGGTGGACGACGGCCTCGTCGGCGCCGGCATCTGGAGCGACCAGTGGGCGGCCGGGCTGTCGGACGGCAGCATCGCGACGATCGTCGGGGCGGCCTGGTTCAAGGGCATCCTCAAGGACTCCGCCGCGGCCGCCTCCGGCTCCTGGGCCGTGGCACCGCTGCCCACCTGGGAGCAGGGCGACACCACCACCGGCAACGTCGGAGGCAGCGCCACGGCGGTCCTCGCCGGCTGCGAGGAGCCCGAGGCCGCGTGGGAGGTCGCGCACTTCATGTCGACCGACCCGACGGCGGTCGACGCGGTCATCGAGGCCGCCGGCACGCTGCCCGCCTCCGTCGAGGGCCTGAAGTCCGACCTGCTGACCCAGGGCGACGACTACTTCGGCGGCCAGGTCGTGGACGAGGTGTTCGTCGACGCGGCCGCGAACGTGGCCGAGGGCTGGCAGTGGGGCCCCGGCGTGTCCACGCTCATGGGGACCTTCGCCGCGGACATGAAGAAGGCCTACGCGGGCCAGGGCGGCGCGACCGTCGCCGGCGCGCTGACGAGCGCGAAGGCCGCCACGATCGACGAGCTCTCCCAGCAGGGCATCACGGTCGGCGAGTGACCGTGACCGCCACGATCTCCACGGAGCACCGGCCCGGGCGCGCCTCGACGCCCGCGCCGGTGCCCCCGCGGGCCCGCCGCCCGCGGTCCCGCACCTCCCGCGTCGCGCTGCGGTTCGTCGCGCCGTTCGTCCTGCTGTTCGCGGCGGTGTACGTCGCGCCCATCTGCTACGCCGTCTACCAGAGCCTGTTCCGCATCGAGCGGGACGCGCTCGGCCTGACGCCGCCCACCGAGGTCTTCGACCCCTGGTTCAACTACGCCGCCGCCCTGCACGACGCCGGGTTCGTCGCGTCGCTCGGCCGCGTGCTCCTGTTCGGTGCCGTGCAGGTGCCGGTGATGCTGGGCTTCGCGCTCGGTCTGGCGCTGCTGATCGACTCCGCCTCCGCGCGCGGCAAGGGGTTCTTCCGGCTGGCGAGCTTCGCGCCGTACGCCGTGCCGACCGTCGTGTCGGCGCTCATGTGGTCGTTCCTCTACTCGCCGACGGGCAGCCCCATCAACCAGCTGCTCGCCCCGACCGGCCTCACCGTGGACTTCCTCGGCACGGAGCTGACGCTGTGGTCCGTCGCCAACGTCGTCACCTGGGGGTGGACGGGCTACAACATGATCATCATCTACGCCGCGCTGCAGGGGATCCCCGGCGAGGTGCTCGAGGCCGCCAGGCTCGACGGCGCCTCTCCGTGGCGCACCGCCTGGCACGTCAAGGTGCCGCTGGTGCGGCCCGCCATCCTGCTCACCGCGGTGTTCTCGATCATCGGGTCCGCCCAGCTCTACAACGAGCCGTTCGTGCTGTCGTCGAGCACCGGCACCATCGGGCCCAAGTTCACGCCGCTGATGGCCGCCCAGTCGTCGATCACCGCGGCGAACTACCCGTACGCGGCGGCGCAGTCGGTCATCCTCGCCGTCGGGGTGGCCGTGCTGTCCGTCCTCTTCTTCCGCCTCACCTCCCGGAGGTCCTCGTGAGCGCCCCCCGCACGGCGGTGCGGCCCCGCCGCGACTCCGTCGAGACGACGCTGCGCAGCCGGGTGCTCGTCACCGGGGTCCTGGTGCTGACCAGCGCCTACTTCCTCTTCCCGCTGTGGTGGCTGCTCGTCGCGGCCACCAAGGACGCCGGCTACACCTTCGCGGGCAACCCGCTGTGGTTCAGCCACTTCGACCTGTTCGGCAACCTCGCCGACCTCTTCGCCTACAAGGGCGGCATCTTCGCGGTCTGGATGGGCAACGCCGCGCTCTACTCGATCGTGGGTGCGGGGCTCGGCACCCTCGTGGCGGCGGCCACGGGGTACGCGGTCGCGAAGTTCGACTTCCCGGGCCGTGGCGTGCTGTTCGCCGTCGTGCTCGGGGCGGTGCTGGTGCCGAAGGTGCTCTTCACGCTGCCGCTGTTCCTGATGTTCTCCCAGGTAGGGATCGTCAACACATACCTCGCGGTGCTGCTGCCGAGCATCGTCAGCCCGTTCGGCGTCTACCTCGCGCGGGTCTTCGCCGCGCAGTCCGTGCCGGACGAGGTGGTCGAGGCGGCGCGGCTCGACGGCGCGGCCGAGGGCCGGATCTTCTTCGGGGTGAGCCTGCGGATGATGTCGCCCGCCCTGGTGACCATCTTCCTCTTCCAGTTCGTCGAGATCTGGAACAACCTCCTGCTGCCGTCCCAGGTGCTGATCGACGAGAACCTCAAGCCCGTCACGGTCGGCCTGGTCACGTGGAACGCTCTCGTGCAGTCCGGGCAGATCGAGCGGCACATGGTGATCATCGGCGCGTTCGTGGCCGTCGTGCCCCTGATCGTCGCCTTCCTGTCCCTGCAGCGGTTCTGGCGCTCGGGGCTGGCGAACGGGGCGCTCAAGTGACCGCCGGGCCCGCGCTGACCGCCGACGGCGCGGTGCTCCTGCGGCACGGGGTGCCGCACCGGGTGCTGTCCGGCTCCGTGCACTACTTCCGGGTGCACCCCGAGCTGTGGCGCGACCGCCTGGTCCGCGTGCGTGCCATGGGGCTCAACACCGTCGACACGTACGTCCCGTGGAACTGGCACGAGGCCGAGCCCGGCCGGTTCGACTTCGACGGAGACCGCGACGTCGAGCAGTTCCTGCGCCTCGTGGGCGAGCTCGGCATGGACGCGGTCGTGCGGCCCGGACCGTACATCTGTGCCGAGTGGTCGAACGGCGGCCTGCCCGCGTGGCTCACCGGCACCCCGGGCATCGCGCTGCGCACGGTCGACCCGCGGTTCACGGCCGCCGTCGACCGATGGTTCGCGGAGCTGCTGCCGCGCGTCGCCGCGCTGCAGGCCGGTCGCGGCGGGCCCGTGGTCGCCGTGCAGGTGGAGAACGAGTACGGGAGCTACGGCGACGACCACGCGTACGTCGCCTGGGTGCGCGACGCGCTCGCGCGCCACGGGATCGACGAGCTCGTCTTCACCGCCGACGGTCCCACCCACCTCATGCAGGACGGCGGTTCGCTGCCCGGCGTGCTCGCGGCGGCGACCCTCGGCTCCAAGCCGGGGGAGGCGCGCGACCTCCTCGCCGGGCGCCGCCCCGACGCCGAGCCCTTCCTCGTCGCGGAGATGTGGAACGGCTGGTTCGACCACTGGGGCGAGGAGCACCACACGCGCGACCCGCACGACGCCGCGCGCACCGTGGAGCAGATCCTCGAGCTCGGCGGGTCCGTGAGCCTCTACATGGCGCACGGCGGCTCCCACCCGGGGCTGTGGGCCGGGGCGAACCACGACGGCACGGTGCTGCAGCCCACCGTCACCAGCTACGACTCCGACGCGCCCGTCGCCGAGGACGGCACCGCCACGGCCAAGCTCGTCGCGATGCGGGAGGTCTTCGAGCCCTACCGCTCACCCCACGTGCCCCGGGACGACGACGCGGTGGCCCTCGCGCCGCCCGCGCGGCTGGCCCCGCGCACCCTCCCGGCCCCGGTGCTGCGTCCGGCGGCGCGTGCCCTCGACCTGCTGGCGGGCCCGGGGGACCGGTCGCCCCGCCCGCGCACCTTCGAGCAGCTCGGGCTGGACGCCGGCCTCGTGGTCTACCGTGCGTGGACCAGGCTGCCCGTGGGGGAGTCGACGGTCTCCGTGCTCGGCCTTCACGACCGCGCCACGGTGCTCGTCGACGGCGCCCCCGCGGGCGTGCTGGAGCGGGCGACCGCCGCGGACGGCGTCGTCGTCGCCGGGACGGGCGCCGAGGTGACCCTCGAGCTGTGGGTCGAGAACCTCGGCCGGGTCAACTACGGGCCCCGCCTCGGGGAGCCGAAGGGCATCGTCCGGGACGTCCTCGTGGACCGGCGCATCGTGCACGGCTGGTCGTCGCGGCCGGTCCCGCTCGCCGACGCCCGCCCCGACGCGCTCTGGGCAGACGCGCGCGGTGCCGGTCTCGGTGCCGGTCTTGATGCAGACGCCGGCGTCCTGGGGCAGGACGGGCGCCCGGTGCTCGCGCGCACCGTGCTGGAGGTCGACGAGCCCGCCGACGCCTTCCTCGCGCTGCCCGGCTGGGCCAAGGGGTTCGTCTGGGTCAACGACGTCCTCCTCGGCCGCTACTGGGAGGTCGGCCCGCAACGCACCCTCTACGTCCCCGCGCCGCTGCTGCGCCGCGGGGAGAACACGGTGACGGTGCTCGAGCAGCATCGCGCCGGCACGGCCCTCGAGCTGCTCCCCGGCCCCGACCTGGGTGCCGCGCAGGAGTACGTCGAGGAGTTCTGACCAGCAGTTCTGACCAGCAGTTCTGACCAGCAGTTCTGACCAGCAGTTCTGACCAGCACGGACCGCCTTGGCGGGTCGACGACGACCCGCTCGACCGAAGGAGAGATCCGCATGGCACGACGATCCCCATCTCCCCGCGTCCGCCCACCCCGGGCGGCACGCGGCGCCGTCGCGGTGGCCGCGGCGCTCGCGACCGGCTGCGCCGGCCTCGTGGCGGCCCCCGCGGCCATCGCCACGAGCACGGCGCCGGCGTCCGCCACCGCCGCGGCGAGCGACGGCGTCACCCTGCGCTCGACCGCGCTCGACGTCCAGGTCGCCGAC
Organism: Isoptericola sp. NPDC055881; assembly: GCF_053615895.1. NCBI lineage: Bacteria > Bacillati > Actinomycetota > Actinomycetes > Micrococcales > Promicromonosporaceae > Isoptericola > Isoptericola sp. NPDC055881. The sequence goes on along the minus strand of NZ_JBSHCR010000010.1, from coordinate 77,192 downwards.
GACTTCCCCCGGGTGCTGCGCTACACGGACCGGTCGAGCGGCGCCACGCTGCTCGGCAGCACCCGCCCGGTCACCGCGGTGACGATCGACGGCACGGCGCACGCCGTGAGCGTGACCAAGACGGGCGGCAGCGCGGACTCCGCGACCTACCGGCTCACCTTCGCGGACCTGCCCGGGGTCAGCATCGACGCCGCGCTGCGCGTGGAGGGCCGGCAGGTCCGGTTCGCGGTGACGAAGATCGTCGACACCGCCGAGCACCGGGTCGGCACGCTCGAGATCCCGGGGCACGACCTGCTCTCCGTCTCGTCCGCGGACGCGGACCCGCGCGTCGCCACGGCCGTCATCTCGCCCGACAGGAACGCGAAGGGCGACACGTTCGCCGCCGTCACCCGGGACACGGCCACGAACGCGGCTCCGGTCGGCTCCGCCTACGCCATCGTCAGCGCCAACGGCCTCGCGGCCTCGGTGGTCACCAACAGCGTGTACGACGAGGCGGCGGGCAAGGCGACCCAGGAGCGCAACCGCCTCCAGCGCCAGGCGCGCGCCGACGGCGACGACGTCCGCGTCGGCGTGTGGAGCGGCGCGTGGACCTACCGGGCCAAGGGCTCGTCGGTCACGGAGGAGCTGCCGCAGGCCACCGTCGTGCTCACCCCGGACGCCAACGGCGACGGCGTCGTCGACTGGCAGGACGGCGCGATCGCCTACCGTGACGCCGCGCCGACGGCGAAGGGCGCCGACCAGGTGCCCGACCGGGTCGTCACGCACATCCCGTTCAACTTCGCGTCGCAGGCCACCCACCCGTTCCTGCGCACCCTGGACGACGTCAAGCACATCTCGCTGGCCACGGACGGCCTCGGCCAGCTGGCGCTGCTCAAGGGCTACGGGTCGGAGGGGCACGACTCCGCGCACCCCGACTACGGCGGCAACTACAACGAGCGTGCGGGCGGCCTGACGGACATGCGCACCCTGCTCCGGTCCGGCGGCGACTGGAACGCGGACTTCGGGGTGCACATCAACGCCACCGAGTCGTACGCGGAGGCGAACGCGTTCTCCGAGGAGCTCGTCGACCCGAGCGCCGAGGGCTGGAACTGGCTCGGTCAGTCGTACTACATCGACCAGCGCCGGGACATCACCAGCGGCGACCTCGCGTCGCGCATCGGCCAGCTCGCCGACGAGACGGGCGGCGACCTCGACCTGCTGTACGTGGACGTCTACTACAACTACGGGTGGCAGGCGCGGGCCCTGGCGGACGCCGCACGGGCGAACGACTTCGAGCTCGCCTCGGAGTGGTCGGACAAGTTCGAGGCGGACTCGCTGTGGAGCCACTGGTCCGCCGACGAGAACTACGGCGGCGCCTCCAACAAGGGCCTGAACTCGCAGATCGTGCGCTTCATCCGCAACGGCGAGAAGGACACCTGGAACCCGCACCCGCTGCTGGGCAACGCCCGCATCGTCGAGTGGGAGGGCTGGACCGGCCAGGTCGACTGGAACGCGTTCTCCCGGAACATCTGGTCGAACAACGTGACCACGAAGTTCCTCCAGCACCACGACATCGAGCGCTGGACCGACGACGAGATCGACTTCGCCGACGGCGTCTCCGCGCGGGGCACGAGCGCGGCGAACCGCGAGATCCGGGTCGGCGACGCGGTCGTGGCGCGCGGTGACACGTACCTGCTGCCGTGGAGCGCGGCCGACGCGCCCGGCGCGCGGGGCAAGGTGGCCCAGGGCGACAAGCTGTACCACTACAACCCCGCCGGCGGCTCCACCACGTGGGACCTCCCGGGCACCCTCGCCGACGCGTCGTCCCTGACGGTCTACCGGCTCACCGACACGGGCCGCGAGAAGGTCGGCGTCGTGAAGGTGCGCGGCGGCAAGGTCACCGTCGACGCCGAGGCCGGCCAGCCGTACGTGCTCTACCCGGACGTGCCGGGCAACGGCTTCACCACGCCGACGGCGAAGAAGGTGGCGTGGGGCGAGGGCTCGCCCCTCGTGAACCCCGGCTTCGACGCGGCCGACCTGGCCGCCTACCGGACGTCGGGCACCGTGACGCGTGAGCGGCTGAGCAACGGGCAGCACGTGGCGCAGCTCGGCGCCGGCCCGGCCTCGCTGACCCAGCGCACGGCCGAGCTGCAGCCCGGCACCTACGCGGCCAGCGCCTGGGTGGAGGTGCAGCCGGGTGCGTCCCGTCCCACGACGCTGGAGGTCTCCGGCCCCGGCCGCTCGGTCGAGGGCTCGTCGGTGACCGTCCGCCGGTCGACCGCGCGCAACGAGGTCGCCGCCGACGACAAGCACAGCCGGTACTACCAGCGGGTGCAGGTCCTGTTCGACGTCACCGAGGCCACGCGGCCCACCCTGACCGTCCGCGCGGGCGAGGGTGACGCGGTCGTCCGGCTCGACGACCTGCGGGTCGTGGCGACCGAGCGGGCGCAGGCGCCGGCGGACCTGCGCACGGACTCCGCGGACTCCGCGGACTCCTTGGACGTGGTCGCGTTCGACGACTTCGAGTCCGTGCCCCAGGGCTGGGGCCCGTTCGTCAAGGGCGACGCCGGCGGCGTCACGGACCCGCGCACGCACCTCGCGTCGAAGCACGCGCCCTACACGCAGGCCGGCTGGAACGGCAAGCTCGTGGACGACGTGATCGACGACGGCTGGTCGCTCAAGGCGCACGAGGAGAACCAGGGCCTCGTCTACCGCACCACTCCCGCGACGGTCGACCTCCAGCCCGGGCACCGCTACCGGGTGAGCTTCGACTACCAGTCCGGGCGCGGCGGCTACTACCAGTGGGTCACCGGGTACGACTCGGTGGCGTCCGGGGAGCCGACGAGCGTGGAGACCGGCGCGACGCCGATCGGCGAGCAGCGGACCACGAAGCGGTTCAGCCAGGACGTCGTGGGGTCCACCTGCGGCGACACCTGGGTGGGGTTGCGCAAGGCCGTCGGCGGCGGGGACCAGGCCGACCTGGTCCTCGACGACTTCCTGGTCGAGGACCTGGGCGTCGCGACCGAGGTGCCGGCGTGCGCGTCCCTCGAGGTGGACCCGGAGCGGTCCGCCCTCGAGCCTGACGTCGCCAACACGGTGACCACCACGCTCAGCGTCTTCGAGCCGGCCGACGTCGCCGACGTCGAGGTCGCCCTCGACGTGCCGGACGGCTGGGAGGTCGAGGCGACGGACGCCACGTCGGCGGGCACGCTGCCCAGCGGCGGCGAGCTCGTCACCACCTGGAAGGTCACGCCCCGCGGCGACGTCACCACCCAGGCCTACCCCCTGGCCGCGACCGCGACGTACACGACCACGGCGGACCCGAAGGGCCCGCGGACCGTCGAGGCGCGCAGCGACGTGCACGTCGTCGTGCCGCCGGCTGCCGGCGAGCACTGGGCCAGCGACCTGCCGTTCGTGTCCGAGTCCAACGGCTGGGGGCCGGTCGAGCGCGACCTGTCCAACGGCGAGCAGGGGGCCGGCGACGGTACGCCCCTCACGCTGCGGGGGACCGTCTACGAGAAGGGCATCGGCGCGCACGCGCCGTCGAAGGTCCGGCTCTTCCTCGGCGAGCGGTGCGAGTCGTTCACCGCGACCGTCGGGGTGGACGACGTCCAGACCCGCGGCTCGGTCGCCTTCCAGGTGCTCGGCGACGGCCGGTCGCTGGCCACCACGCCCGTGCTGCGCGGCCGCGGCGAGACGGTCGCGCTGGACGTGGACGTCAGCGGGGTGCGCTACCTCGACCTCGTCGTGACCGACGGCGGGGACGGCAACGGCAACGACCACGCCGACTGGGCGGGGGCGAGGCTCGGCTGCGGCTGACCCGCGCGAGCCGCTCATGACGGGCGGGGTCCGGCGCCCCACCAAGGGTGCCGGGTCCCGCCCGTCGTGGTCGGGTCAGGGCTTGGGGATGCTCGTCACGGTGGTGAGGAGGAACACCGAGTCCTCCAGCGCGCGCACCGCGTGCCGCTCGTGGGTCAGCACCCGCAGCTGACCGGCGCGGACCTCCTCGTCGCCCTCCAGCGCGGTGACGCGCAGGCGCCCGTGCAGGACCAGCACCGAGGCCGCGGGCGGCGAGTTGTGCTCGCCGAGCTCGACGCCCTCGAGCAGGGCCAGCACGGTCTGGCGCAGCGGGCCGTCGTGCACGACCACCTCGGCGCTGCGGCCGTGCTCGGCGGTGCGGGCCTTGTCCAGGTGCGTCGCGGTGAGGGCGTCCAGGTCGGCCATCGAAGCTCCATCCGTCGGGCGGCAGGCGGCGCGGGCCGCGTCGACGAGGCCCGCCGACCTCACCGTACCGGGGACCGAGGCTCGGCCGCCGGGGGTGCCGCTAGCGTGCAGCCCATGGTGTCGATCCCCCTGGACGTCGTGCACGACCCCGAGGACCCGCGACAGGCACTGCCCTTTCTGCAGCTGGCGGTCGACGGACGCCCTTACCGGGCGCTGCTGGACTCCGGGGCGGCCCTGACGTCGATCGCGGCGCCGCCCGGGACGGTCACGCGCCCCGGGGGGAGGACAGGCAGGAGCGCCTTCGGCGCTTCGATCAGGCACCGGCTGTGGCGGGCGGCCATCGACGTCGGCGGCGCTCGGCTGGGCGACTTCGATGTCGCCGACCAGCCTCACGCCGACCGGTTCCTCCTGGGGCAGGACGTGCTCTCGCAGTTCCGGTGCCACTACCGGCTCGTCGACGGCGAGCTCGTCCTCGACGGCCCGGAGCCGGAACACGCCCTGCCGATCCGGCTCGACCCCGGCCGGCACGTCTCCCTCACCGCGAGCTGGACGTCGGGGGAGACCGCCGACGTCGTGTTCGACACCGGGGCGTCGGTGACCGTCGTCGACGCCAGGTTCGCCACCCGCCACCCGGGGCTCTTCGCGGCGCGAGGGACGGATGAGGGGTCCGACGCCTCCGGCGAGACCCGGCAGGCCGAGACGGTGGAGATCGCCGGGCCGACGATCCTGGGGCACCGGTTCGCCCCGTCCCTCGCCGTGATCGTCGACCTCACCGGCGCGAACGCCGACCTTCCGTGGCCCATGGACGTCATCCTGGGGTGGCCGCTGATCAGCCAGGTCGACTGGGTGATCGACCATCCCCGCGCCCGTGCCGCGGTCCTGCCGCGGGGCGTACCGCGCGAGGACGGCGCGCCTCGACGCTGACCACACGGGGGGCTCCGGCTCGCTCCCGCCGCGGGCGGCGTGGCACCGCGGCAGGGTCAGACGGCGGGGCTCGGCTCCGGGATCAGCCCGAGCCGGGCGAACGCCTGGGCGACACCCCCGCCGGCGGGACCGGGGACCACCAGGTCCGCCTCGGCCATGACCGCCGCGGGCGCGCCCTCGACGGCGACGGCCGTGCCCGCGTACGCGAGCATCTCGACGTCGTTGTACCCGTCGCCGATGCCGACCACCTGCGCCGGGGTGATCCCCAGGTGCTCCACCACGGCCGCCATGCCGACCGCCTTGTGCACGCCGGCGAGGTGGATCTCGCCGGCGCTGTCGCCGGTATCGGCGTACGAGGACGGCAGGATGCCGACCTCGGGGCCGAGCTCCGCGCGCAGCGCCGCGATCGGGACGGGCGAGTCGAAGTAGCTGATCTTGGCGTACCGCACCGCTGACAGGTCGCCGGGCATCCGCAGCACGTCGAGGATGTCGCGCGGCGCCGCGTCGCCCCGGGCCCGGAGCCGGGCGTCGAGCCCCACCGGCCCGTACACGGCCTCCGGGGACTCCAGCAGGTAGGCGACGTCGTGCGCGTCGAGCACGTGCCGGACACGCTCCGCGAGGTCCGTCGGGAACCGGAGGTCGTGCACGACCTCGCCGTCGAGGCGCACGTACGCGCCGGCCGTCGCCACGACCCCGTCGAACCCCGCCGCGAGCAGCGACGGCGGCAGCATCGACTCCGGCCGGCCCGTGCACAGCAGCACCCGGTGCCCGGCGCTCCGGGCGGCGCGGACCGCCTCCGCGTGGGCCGTCGGCACCGCGCCGTGGTCGGCGTACGTGCCGTCCACGTCCAGGAACGCCACCCGCATCCCGTCACTCATCGAACCCGACACGTGGGCAGACCTCCAGCTCTCGGCGTCGTCGTGGGCACCGTCGAGCCTAACCGTGCGTCGGCGCCCCGTGGTTGGCTGGCACCGTGACGACGAGCACCCCACGCGCCGAGACCTGGTCGATGATCCACGCCGAGCGGGAGGCGCTCGCAGACGAGCTCGGCGGTCTCGACGAGGCGGCCTGGGCGACGCCGTCGCTGTGCGGGCGCTGGAGCGTCGAGGACGTCGTCGCCCATCTGACGGCCGGCGCGAGCACGGGGCGGTGGGCATGGCTGCGCAGCATGGCCGGAGCGCGGTTCGACGCCGACCTGCACAACGCGCGCCGGCTGGCGGAGCGCCGGGGCGTCACGCCTGCGGAGACGCTGGCGCGGTTCCGCGGGATCGTGACCAGCACGGTCGCCCCGACGGGGCACACCGCGGCGTGGCTCGGGGAGGTCGTCGTGCACGGGCAGGACATCCGCACGCCGCTCGGCCTCCCGCGTGTGCCGCCCGTGGACACGACCACCGAGGTGGCTCGGTTCTTCGTCGCGCGCGACTTCACCGTCGCCGGGCGGACGATCGCGCGGGGCCTGCGCCTGGAGGCCACCGACGGTCCGTTCGCCCACGGCGACGGGGCCGTGGTGCGCGGCAGCACCCTCGCGCTCGTCATGGTGCTGGCCGGTCGGTCGGCGTTCTGCGACGAGCTCACCGGCGACGGCCTCGTGCGGATGCGTGAGCGGGTGTCGCCCGGCCGCCCGGGGGACGGCCGGGGCGACGCCGCGGGTCACGGCCGCACAGCGGTCAGGTGACCGCGCCCAGCTGCCAGGGCACGAACTCGTCGGCGCCGAGGTCGAGCTCCTCCGACACCGTCTGCTCGCCGGAGGCGACGGCGAGGATCTTCTCGAACAGCTCGGTGCCCACCTCCTCGACCGACAGGCCTGTCTCCACGATGCGCCCGGCGTCGAGGTCCATGTCCTCGCGCATGCGGCGGTACGTGTCCGAGTTGGTGGCCACCTTGATCGACGGTGTCGGCTTGCACCCCAGGACCGAGCCGCGCCCGGTGGTGAACACGACGACGGTGGCACCGCCGGCGACGATCCCCGTCACCGACACGGGGTCGTAGCCGGGGGTGTCCATGAAGGTCATGCCGCGCTCGGTGACCGGCTCGGCGTACTCGTGCACGGCGACGAGGTCCGCGGTGCCCGCCTTGGCGACGGCGCCCAGGGACTTCTCGAGGATGGTCGTGAGGCCGCCGGCCTTGTTGCCGGGCGACGGGTTGTTGTCGAGGGTGCCGCCGCCCGCGGCCGCGTAGTCCTGCCACCAGTCCAGGCGGTCGAGCAGGCGCCGGCCGACCTCCTCGGAGACGGCACGGCGCAGCAGCAGGTGCTCGGCGCCGAACACCTCGGGCGTCTCCGCGAGGATCGACGTGCCGCCCTGCGCGACGAGCAGGTCCGACGCGTGGCCGAGCGCCGGGTTCGCGGTGATCCCGGAGAAGCCGTCCGAGCCCCCGCAGTTCAGCCCCAGCACGAGCTCGGAGGCCGGCGCCTCCTCGCGCCGCAGCGCGTCGATCTGGGGCAGCATCTCGGTGACCGCCGCGACGCCGGCGCGCACGGTCGCACGGATCCCGCCGGTGTCCTGGATGGTCAGCGTGCGCACCGGCAGGTCGTCGCGCAGCGCCACGCCGTCCAGGACCGAGGTCGCGGGCAGCATCTCGCAGCCCAGCCCGACGAGGAGCAGCCCGGCCATGTTGGCGTGGGACGCGTACCCCCGCAGGGTGCGCAACGTGACCTGCGCGCCCTCGGAGGTCGGCACGAGGCCGCAGCCGGTGTCGTGCGTGAGGGCGACGACGCCGTCGACGTGCGGGTACGCGTCGAGCACCGGGCCGCGGAACTGGTCCGCGATCATCCGCGCCGTCGACGCGGAGCAGTTCACCGAGGTCAGGATGCCGACGTAGTTGCGCGTGCCCCACCGCCCGTCAGAGCGGCGGTACCCCTGGAACGTGCGGCGCGTCGCCGGCTCCGGCAGGGTCGTGCGGGCCGTGCCGAACTCGTACGCGCGGGCGCCGTCGTCCATGCCGAGGTTGTGCGTGTGCACGTGGTCGCCGGGCGCGACGTCGCGCGTCGCCCGCCCGATGGACTGGCCGTACTTGCGCACCTCGGTGCCCGCCGCCACCGCCCGGACGGCGAGCTTGTGGCCTCGCGGCAGGGTCGACCTCGTGGTCGCCTCGGTGCCGCCGGGCAGCCGCACCGTGGTGCCCGCCGGCACCTGGCGGGTCGTCAAGGCGACGTCGTCGGCTGGGCGCAGCAGGAGCGCGACCTCGGCCAGGTCGACGACACCGAGGTCGAGCGACGGCTCGGGGGTGGTCGCCGGCTCGGTGGTCGACGGCGTCGCGAGCGGCAGGAGCGGGTGGTGCGGGGCGGTGCTCATCGGATCACGACCTCGGGATCAGCGGTGCGGGGGCTGGTGGCGGGGCTGGTTGCGGGAGCGGTGGCGGAGGAGCCGGGGGTGGTGTCGGCGAGCCGTGGGTCGCGCGGCGCCGTGGACGCGCGGACGACGAGCTCGACGGGCAGGCGGCGGCGCTCGGGGACGACGTCGCCTCCGCGGGCGGCGCCTGCGAGGAGGTCGACCGCCTCCCGCCCCGCGCGGGCCAGCGGGACGGCGACGGTGGTGAGGGCGGGCGTCACGAGGGACGCCGCAGGGACGTCGTCGAAGCCGACCACGGACACGTCCGCCGGGGTGGCGACGCCGCGGGCGTGCAGCCGGGCGAGGACGCCCAGCGCGACGAGGTCGTTGAAGCACAGGACGGCGGTGGCGCCCGCGGCGAGCGCGAGGTCGGCGGCCTGGACCCCGCCGCCGTGCGTCGGCCGGAAGGTGCCGAGGTCGACCACGGCGACCTCGGCGAGGGCCTGCCGGCGCTCGCCGTCCGACCACGAGCCGGCGGGACCGCCGACGTAGGCGACGGTCGTGTGGCCGAGGGCGCGCAGGTGGTCGACCGCCTGGCGCACCCCGTCGGAGAGGTCGAACGACACCGAGGGAGCGAACGCGGTCTCGCGGTTGACCAGCGCGACCCTGCCGTCGGCGGCCGGCGCGGCGAGCAGGGCGCCGAGCGCCTCGGCGGGCAGGCGCGGCGAGCAGAGCACGAGACCGTCCACGCGGTCGCCCAGCCGGGTGATGATGTCGGGCTCCGCGGTGACGTCCTCGTCCGTGTCGGCGACCAGGACGTCGCGGCCGGTCTCGTGGGCCCGCGCCTGCACGCCCTTCGCGACGGCGGCGAAGAACGGGTTGGCGAGGTCGGGGACGACGAGCCCCAGGGTGCCGGTGCTGCCCGTGGTGAGGGCCCGGGCAGCGGGGTGCGGCCGGTAGCCCAGGGACGCGGCGGCGAGCGCCACCTGCTCGCGGTTGGCGGGGGAGACGTGCGGGGCGTCGCTGAGGGCGCGCGAGGCGGTGGCGAGCGAGACGCCTGCCGCGCGGGCGACGTCGCGAAGCGTGACCACGGGGACCTCCGAGGCTCGGGTCGACCGCTGGAACCGGTTCCAGCGTGTTTCAGCGTACCGGCTTGCCCCGGTCGTGCGGAACTCCCACGTCGGTCAGGCGGGGTCCTGGTCGAGCCACCGGAACCACGCGTCGGGCACCTGCTCGTCGAGGCGGCGCACCTCGTCCTCGGCGAGCACCCCCGCGTCGAGGAGCGCGGCGGCGACGACCCGGGCCACGGCGCCGGCGCCGGGCGGGTTGAAGTGCGTGTCGTCCCGGCGCCCGTCGTCGGCGTGGAAGAAGTAGTCCAGCGTGCCGTCCGGCCCGAGCCCCTGCCACAGGTCCAGGGACGCGCGCTGCACGTCCACGAGGGGCACCCCCTCCTGCCGGGCGAGGGCACGCATCGCCGCCGGGTAGTCGCCGTGGGCGGGGACGGCGTCGCCGGCGTCGTCGAAGCGGCGTCGCTCGACGGGCGTCGCGAGCACGGGCTGCGCGTCCGCCGTGCGGGCGGCGTCGAGGTAGCGGCGCAGGTGCTGGGTGTAGCTGGTCCAGGGCTCCGTGTACCGCTCGGGGTCGTCGGCCTTCGCGTCGTTGTGCCCGAACTGCACGAGCAGCAAGTCCTGGGGTCGCAGGTCGCGGACCAGGGTGTCGAGACGCCCCTGGGTGACGAAGCTGCGCGAGCTGCGCCCGTTGCGTGCGTGGTTCGCGACGGCGACGCCGTCCGCCAGGTAGTAGGGAAGGGCCATGCCCCACCCGGTCTCGGGCGCCGCGGCGCGGGTCTTCGGCCCCGCGGTCGAGTCGCCGGCGAGGTGGACGGTGCGGGGCATGGGGACCTCCGTGGATCGGGGAAGCGCTTGCCGGTCACGCTAGCGCGCGGGCGACACGGGACGACGGCGTGCGTCCGCGCACGTCCAGGGCGTAGCGTCGGCGCCGAGCGACCGCACGCCCGCCCGCTTCCCGGAGGAGTCAGCGATGCCCCGTCCGCCGTTCCCGGCCCCCGTGCTCGACCTGTTGCGCCGCCCCCAGCCCGCCGTGATCGGCGTCGTCCGCCCCGACGGCAGCCCGGTCACCGCGGCGACCTGGTACCTGCTCGAGGAGGACGGCGCGGGCGGCTGGCACGTGCTCGTGAACCTCGACGCCACCCGCAAGCGGGTGCAGCACATGCGCGCGAACCCGCACGTCAGCCTCACCGTCCTGGACGACAGCTGGTACACGCACGTCACGCTGCTGGGCCAGGTCACGGCGTGGCGGGACGACGACGACCTCGCCGACACCGACCGCATCTCGCGCCACTACGGCGGACAGCCGTACGCGGTCCGGGACCGCGCCCGCATCACCGCCGTGGTCGAGGTCGACCGCTGGACGGCCTGGGGCTCGCTGCGCGACGCGCGCTGAGGGGGCGGCCATGCGTATCGGCGTCCCCCGCACGGCCGGCGCGGACCCGCGCCTGGTCGCCGTCACACCCGAGGCGGTGCGTCGCCTCGTCGACCTGGGTCATGACGTCCTCGTCGAGCCCGGCGTCGGCGACGGGGCCCGTCTTCCCCCGCACGACTACGTCGCGGCCGGGGCGCGCGTCGCCGACCGGTCGGACGTGTGGGCGGCGGACGTCGTGGTCTCGCTGCACCCGCCCGGCCCGGGGGAGCTCGACCTGCTGCGCCCCGCGGCCGTCCTGGTGTCCCAGCTCGCCCCCGCGACCAGCCCTGAGCTGCTGGCGGAGCTCGCCGCGCGCGGCGTGACCGCGCTCGCCCTCGACGCCGTCCCGCGGATCTCGCGCGCCCAGCCCCTCGACGTGCTGTCGGCGCTGTCGAACGTGGCCGGGTACCGCGCCGTGGTCGAGGCCGCGGAGGAGTTCGGCGGGATGTTCACCGGGCAGGTGACGGCCGCGGGCAGCACCCCGCCGGCGCGCGTCTTCGTCATCGGCGCCGGCGTGGCCGGGCTGGCCGCGATCGGCACCGCGGTGAGCCTCGGCGCCGAGGTGCACGCCTTCGACGTGCGGCCCGAGGCGGCCGAGCAGATCGAGTCGCTCGGCGCGCACGTGGTGCGCGCGGCCGACGCCGTGCAGCAGGTGAGCGCCGACGGGTACGCGAGCGCGCAGAGCGCCGACCAGGAGGCTGCCGCGCTGCGCGCGTACGCGGAACAGTCGGCCCTGGCCGACGTGGTCGTCACCACCGCCCTCGTGCGCGGCACCGCCCCCACGACGATCACCCGCGCGATGGTCGACGCGATGCGGCCCGGGTCCGTGGTGGTGGACCTCGCCGCGGCCGGCGGCGGCAACTGCGAGGCGACGGAGCCGGGCCGGCGCGTCGTCACCGACCACGGCGTCGTCGTCCTCGGGTACACGGACCTGCCTGCCCGCCTGCCGCAGCACAGCTCGCGGCTGCTGGGCACCGTGGTGGCCAACCTGCTCAACCTCCTCACGCCCGGCAAGGACGGGCGGGTGGTGCTCGACCCGGAGGACCCGGTCGTGCGAGGCATGACCGTCGCCTCCGCCGGACAGGTGCTCTGGCCACCGCCGCCCGTGCCGGTGTCGGCCGCGCCGCCGTCCGCCGCGGAGGTGCCGCCGCCTCCCGCGCCCGCCGACGCCGAGGCGGCACGCCGCCGCCGCACGATGCGCCGCACCGTGCTGGGCGCGCTGGCGGCGGTGGCCGTCGGGCTGCTCGTCGCCGCGTCCCCGCCCGACGCGGTGGGGCACCTCACGGTGTTCGCGCTCGCGGTCGTCGTGGGCTTCTACGTGATCTCGAACGTCACGCACGCGCTGCACACGCCGCTCATGGCCCAGACCAACGCGATCAGCGGCATCATCATGGTCGGCGCGCTGCTGCAGATCGGTGACTCGTCCCTGCTGGTCACGGTCCTCGCCGTCGTGGCCGCCGCGCTGGCGAGCGTCAACGTGTTCGGCGGGTTCCTCGTGACGCGCCGGATGCTCGGCATGTTCCGGCGCGAGGACGTCCCGGCGCGCACGGGCGGGGGTGCGTCGTGAGCGTGGCGTCGGTGGCGCAGGCCGCCTACCTGGTCGCGGGCCTGCTGTTCGTGCTGTCCCTGGCGGGGCTGTCCGCCCAGGAGTCGGCCCGGCGCGGCACGGTGCTCGGCATGCTGGGCATGGGCCTCGCGATCGTCGCGACGGTCGCGCTGGCCCTAGACCGGTCGCAGCGGCCGTGGCCCGTGACGGCCGGCCTGATCCTCCTGGTGCTCGTGGTGGGCGCCGCCGTGGGGTCGTGGCGGGCGCGGCGCGTGGAGATGACGCAGATGCCCGAGCTCATCGCGCTGCTGCACTCCTTCGTCGGCCTCGCTGCGGTGCTGGTGGGCTACGGCTCGTACCTGGCCGCGCCGGCGGCCGGTGGGGACACCGTGCACCGCGTGGAGGTGTTCCTCGGCGTGCTCATCGGCGCGGTGACCTTCACGGGCTCCGTCGTCGCGTTCGGCAAGCTGTCGGGCCGGCTGCCGTCGGCACCGCTGACGCTGCCGGCGCGGCACCTGCTCAACCTGCTGGCGCTGGTCGCGTGCGCTGCGCTGCTCGCCTGGTTCCTGGCGGGCGGGGGAGTGCTGCCGCTGCTCGTCATGACGCTCGTCGCGTTCGGTCTCGGCTGGCACCTGGTGGCGGCGATCGGCGGCGGCGACATGCCCGTCGTCGTGTCGATGCTCAACTCGTACTCCGGCTGGGCCGCTGCGGCGGCGGGCTTCACGCTCGGCAACGACCTGCTCATCGTCACCGGCGCGCTCGTGGGCGCGTCGGGCGCGATCCTCAGCTACCTGATGTGCCGGGCCATGAACCGGTCGTTCTGGTCCGTCGTCCTGGGCGGCTTCGGCGCGGGCGCCACGGGCTCCGGCGGCGGGGGCGGCGGGGGAGACGTCGCCGCGGGCGGGGAGGTGCGTGAGACGTCGCCCGACGAGGTGGCGGCCCTGCTCACCGCGGCGCGGTCCGTCGTCGTCGTGCCCGGCTACGGGATGGCCGTCGCGAAGGCGCAGCACCCGGTCGCCGACCTGGCGGAGCGGCTCCGCGCGCGGGGCGTGACGGTGCGGTTCGGCGTGCACCCGGTGGCGGGACGCCTGCCCGGCCACATGAACGTGCTGCTGGCGGAGGCGCGCGTGCCCTACGACGTGGTGCTGGGCATGGAGGAGGTCAACCCCGACCTGCCCGCCACCGACGTCGTGCTCGTCATCGGCGCCAACGACACCGTGAACCCGGCCGCGCAGGACGACCCGTCGTCGCCCATCGCAGGGATGCCGGTGATCGAGGCGTGGAAGGCGCGCGACGTCGTGGTCTTCAAGCGATCGCTCGCCACGGGGTATGCGGGCGTCCAGAACCCGCTGTTCTTCCGCGAGAACACCCGGATGCTCTTCGGCGACGCCAGGGAGCAGGTGGACAAGATCGTCCAGGCTCTCTGACGCCGCCGAGGAAGGGGCCGTGCACCGACGCGGTGCGGGGGCTCAGAACCGGGAGTCGGCCTGCGAGTCGTAGACCGCCGCGTCCAGGACGCCGTCGGCGTGCAGGTACGCCGGCGACTCGGGGACGGGGGTGGCGTCGATCGTGCTGGCGTCGGCGGGCACCCCGTCGAGGCTCGGCATGACCGAGGCGAGCTCGGGACGCCACTTCGTGAACCGGAACGGGAAGCACTGCTCCAGCAGGTCCACCATCGCGGAGGCCGCGGTGGAAGCGCCCGGCGAGGCCCCGAGCAGGCCCGCGATGGACCCCTCGGCGCCGGTGACGATCTCGGTGCCGAACTGCAGCACGCCCTTGCCGTCGGCGTCGCGCTTGATGACCTGCACGCGCTGCCCGGCGGTGATCTTCTCCCAGTCCTTCGGGTGCGCGGTCGGCATGAACTGCTGCAGCGCCTGGAACTTGGTCTCCGGCGCCGCCATCAGCTGGCCCACGAGGTACTGGGTGAGGTCGAGGTTCTTCAGGCCGGCGCCGAGCATCGACGTGACGTTGTTGGCACGCAGGGAGGTGACCAGGCCCAGGTACTTGCCCTTCTTGAGGTACTTGGGGCTGAACCCGGCGTAGGGGCCGAACATGAGGTACGTCTTGCCGTCGACCACCCGGGTGTCCAGGTGCGGCACGGACATCGGCGGGGCGCCGACGTCCGCCTTGCCGTAGACCTTGGCCTGGTGCTGCGCGACGAGCTCCGGGTCGGCGGTGCGCAGGAACTCGCCGGAGATCGGGAAGCCTCCGAAGCCCTTGATCTCGGGGATGCCGGCCGACTGGAGCAGGGGGAGCGCGCCGCCGCCCGCGCCGACGAAGACGAACTTCGCGGTGACCGTGCTGGTGCGGGTGCGCGCGTTCCAGGAGCGGTCCTTGACGCGCAGGCGCCAGCGGCCGTCCTTCGTGCGCTTGAGGCTCTTCACCTCGTGCTGCAGCTTGAGCTCCGCGCCGTTCGCGACGAGGCCGTCGACGAGCTGGCGGGTGAGGTTGCCGAAGTCGACGTCGGTGCCCGAGGTCGCGCGGGTGGCGGCGATCGGCTCGGCGGCGTCGCGCTCCGTGGTCAGCAGCGGGGCCCAGCGGCCGATCGTGGCGCGGTCGGTGCTGTACTCGAGGTCGCGGAACAGCGGGTGCACGCGCAGCGTCTCGTAGCGGCGGCGCAGGTAGTCGACGTTCTTCTCACCGCGCACGAACGTCATGTGCGGGGTGTGGCTGAGGAACGAGTCGTCCTTGATGCGCCCGGTGGCCAGCAGGTGCTGCCACAGCTCGCGCGAGATCTCGAACTGCTCGTTGATCGCCACCGCCTTGGTGATGTCGATCGAGCCGTCCTTGCGCTCCGGCGTGTAGTTGAGCTCGCAGAGCGCGGCGTGCCCGGTGCCCGCGTTGTTCCACGGGTTGGACGACTCCTGCGCCACGTCGTCGAGCCGCTCGTAGATGCGGATCGACCACGACGGCTCGAGCTGCTGGAGCAGCGTGCCGAGGGTGGCGCTCATGATCCCGCCGCCGATGAGGACGACGTCGACGTCGGCCCCTGTGGGGGCCCCAGCAGTCGTAGCACTCGAGGTCATCCGGACACCATACGCCGCGCGTGAAAACTGTCACAAAGAATGAGAGCAACCTCACACGGGGCTCTGACCTGCAGTGACGCACGTCACATCGACCGTCGTCCAGCGCCGCAGGTCAGGGCGTCGGGGCCGTCGACGACGGCCACGCCCCGAGCTCGGGCAGCGGCACCGGGACCCCGTCCTGGGTGGCCGAGACGGGCCCGGACGGTTCTCGGCCGGCGAGCCACGCCGCGACGTCGCGGCGGTCGCCCACGAGCTCGAGGCCGGCGCCGTGGGCGACCGACGCGCCCTCGCCGCCCGGCAGCCGCACGGCGAGGAAGTCGCGCAGGTGGGCGCAGAACGCGTCGTCCCAGCTGTCGTACCCGAGGGTCGGCCCTCCCAGGCCAGCCGTCGCGTCCACGGCGTGGATGCGAGCCTCCCGCCACCACGCGAGCAGCGCGTCCGCGAGCACGCCGTCGCGGTAGGCGACCGGCGCCGCCCACAGCGCGTCGTCCGGCTCCGGCCATGCCGCGGCGAGCCGTGCCCGCGACGCCTCCAGCGCCTCGACGTGCTCGGCGGTGGTGCGGCCCGCGCCCGCCTCGATGTCGGCGTCCCGGCCGGCCCGGCCGCCGTCGTACGGGGCGATCGTCTCGCCCCGGGCGGCGTGCTCGGCCTGCCGCGCGAGCGCGGCCCCGACGTTCGCCACGTGGGAGAGCACGTGCCCGCGGGTCCAGCCCTCCAGGGGTGAGGGCTCGGCGCCGGCGTCCTGCGGCAGGCCGCGCACGGCGTCGACCAGCGCGCCGAGCGCGGCGTCCGCGTCGACGAGGGCGTGCGCGACGAGGCGTGCATCGATGACGGCGGGCGAGGTCTCGGGGGTCACGGCCACAGCAGCTCCTTGGTCCAGGACGGGGTGTCGATGGTGGGGACGGTGTCGGGGCTGGCGGGGGCGTCGGACGCGGCTGCCGCGCGGTAGCGCAGGCGTGCCTGGCCCTTGTCGTCGCTCGCCTGCCAGAACTCGACGGAGGCGGGCGTCAGCACCCAGGCGGTCCAGGCGGGCGCGAAGGCCGCGGGGTCGGCGCGCACCTCCGAGAGGCGGTCCGCGAAGGCCGCCCGGTAGTCCGCGGGCGAGGCGAGGGGCTCGCTCTGGTGCCCCACGAGGCCCGCCGCGCGCGAGCCCTCGGGACGGGCGCGGAAGTCGGCCGCACCGGCGTCCGGCCCGGCGGACCGGACCGTGCCGGTGACGCGGACCTGGCGTCCGAGGTCGCGCCAGAACACGGTGAGCGCGGCGTGCGGGTTCGCGGCCAGGTCGCGCCCCTTCGGGCTGGACGACTGGCCGGAGAACCACCAGCCCTCGGCCGTGACGTCCTTGATCACCAGGGTGCGCGCGTGCACCTGGCCGTCGGCGTCCGCCGTCGAGAGGGTCGCGGCGTGCGGCGCGCCGAGGTTCGCGGCGAGGGCGTCGTCGAACCACTGCGCGAACAGGTCCTGCGGCGTGGCCGGGGCGGTGGCGAGGTCGTCGAGGTCGACCCCGAACGGCGGCAGGCCGGGCGGGAACGTCGGCAGCGCGCGCAGGCGCTCGCGGAAGGTCGTGGCAGCGGAGGTCATCGGGCTCCTTCAATGGCGGTGGGTCCGGTGAGTCCGGTGGGTGCGGTGGGGGCAGGGCTCAGCAGGGAGACGAAGCCGCGGACCGCGGCCCGCATCGCGTCGGGGTCGCCGGTGGCGCGGGCGAGCACGTAGCCGCCCTGCACGATCGCGACGGCGGCGTGCGCGCGGTCGCGGGCCTCGGCCTCGGGCAGGCCCGACTCGCGCAGGACGGTGGCGACGACGTCGAGCAGCCGCACGAAGTAGGCGGTGACGACGTCGCGCAGGCCGTCGTCGTCCATCACGGCCTGGTCGCTGGTGAGCCGCCCGATCTTGCATCCGGCGAGCGCGTCGCGTGGCCGTTCGAGGTAGGAGACGACGCGGGCGACCGCGTCCGCGTCGCCGTCTTCCAGGTCGCGGCGCGCTGCCGCCAGCGCGTCGTCGACCGTGGCGCCGACGGCCGCGGCGGCGAGGTCGTGCTTGGTGGGGAAGTGGTGGTAGAGGCTGCCCTGCCCCACCCCGCTGGCGGCCAGCACCTGGCGCGGGCTGGTGGCTCCGACGCCCTGGGCGGCGAACATCTCCTGCGCGGCGGTCACGAGCCGGGCCCGCGCGTCGGTCGACGTGCTCATGCGCTCACCATACCTACCTCTAGGTTTGGTGACCACTCCCGGCCCTCGACAGCCCCGCCGAGGTAGCACGGACCGTGCCGAGGTAGCACAGACCGTGCCGAGGTAGCACGGACCGTGCCGAGGTAGCACGGACCCCGCCGAGGTAGCACGGACCGTGCCGAGGTAGTGCGCTGCGCTCAGAAGTAGTCGCGGACGTGCACCTGGCGCCCGCCCCACAGCGCGTCCCAGACGGCGTCGTGCGTCGTCGGACCGCTCAGCCCTCCCGCGAGGCGCACGTTGGCGGTCGACTGCGCGCCCGCCCAGGACTGGGCCAGGCCGCCCGACGTGAACGTGGGCCGGTCGCCGGGGGTCGCGGCGTCGTCGGGGACGACGTGGACAGCGCCGCCGGCGGCCTCCAGGGTCCAGGCGCCCTCGAGGTCGGGCGCGCCGGGGTCGGCCACGGCGAACGGCACCCGAGCGGTCACGGGGGCCACGCGGGCAGCAGCGAGCGCGCCGGGGACGTCGAGCAGCCGGAGCATGTAGGGCCGGGGTGCGGCCGTGGCGGCGTGGTCGGGCAGCACGAGGCGCGACACGTCGAGCCCGGACCACCCGCCGGAGGTGCAGACCTGCACCCACCCCGCGACGGGGCTGAAGGAACCGAGCACGCGCCACAGCGCGCGGCGGCGTCCGGCGTGAGGGCCACGAGGTCGTCGACCTCGACGGTGTTGGTGCGGTCGTACCCCTGGCCGCGCGACCAGCTCGCGAACCCGAGCAGCTCCTCGGTGTCGCCCGTGCCGCGCACCGCCAGCGTGACGCCGGTGTAGTCGGCGTCCGGCCCGACCATGTCGTCGGCCTCCATCGCGAACGGCTCCTCGCGGCGCGACAGGGGACCGTTCTGGGCGGAGGCCCAGGTCTCGTACACCCGTCGGACGGCGGGCACGTCGGCGGCGGTGGCGCGCCGCGCGCGGACGTCGGGGGCGGGCGGACGTACGGCCGCGAGCGCCGACATCGGCACGCGCACCTCTTCGAACGCACCCACCACCTCGTAGCCCAGCCCCCGGTAGATCCCCGCGGACGACGGGTACAGCGTCGACACGACGTCGCCCAGGCCGCGGGCCTCGGCGAGCGCGGCCTCGACGAGCGGTCGCAGGAGGCCGGAGCCGCGGCGCTCGGCGGCGACGGTGACGCCCGCGAAGCCCGCCGTCGCCAGCGGTGCGCCGTGGAACCACGACGTGAACGACCGCACGCCGAGCCCGGCGACGACCTCGCCGTCGTCCGTCGCGACCCAGGGCCTGATGTTCGGCGACGGCCAGTTGTCCGGGTCGGGGTCGGGGGCAGGCTGGGGCGAGACGCCGAACGCCTCCGCGCCGAGGCGGCGGCTGGCTGGGACGTCGGCGAAGGCGGTGCGGCGGATCTCCAGGGTCACGGTCGTGACGCTAGCGCCCCGTCCCCGGCGCGTCACCGACAATCCGTCGTTCCGGCGCGCGACGCCGTACCGTGATCCGGTGAGCACACCGTCCGTGCCCGACGCGGCCCAGGCCAGGGCACGCACCCGTGTCCTGGTGGTCGCGATCCTGGCGTCGTTCGTGTCGTTCCTCGACGGCACGGTGGTCAACGTGGCGCTCCCGGCCATCGGCGACGAGCTCGGCGGCAGCGGCGAGGCCCGGCTCGGGCTGCAGCAGTGGGTGGTGGACGGCTACCTCGTCACCCTCGGTGCGCTGATCCTGCTCGCCGGCTCCCTGTCGGACCTGTACGGCCGCCGCCGGGTGCTCGTCGCGGGCCTCGTGGGGTTCGCCGCCGCGTCCGTGCTGTGCGCGCTGGCGCCGACGGGTCCCGTCCTCGTCGGCGCCCGCCTGCTGCAGGGCGTGGCGGGGGCGCTGCTCGTCCCGAGCTCGCTGGCGCTGATCATCTCGACCTTCGACGGCGAGGCGCAGGGCCGCGCCATCGGTCGCTGGACGGCGTGGACCGGGACGGCGATGATCGTCGGCCCGTTCGTCGGCGGAGGCCTCGTCGACCTGCTGTCGTGGCGCTGGGTGTTCTGGATCAACCTGCCGGTCGTCGTGGTGACGCTCGTGCTGCTGCGTCCTGTCCCCGAGGTCCGCCAGACCACCGGCCGACGGCTGGACGTGCCCGGCGCGGTGCTCGCCGCCACCGGGCTCGCGGCGGGCGTGTTCGGCCTGATCGAGCGCACCTGGGCGGCCGCGGTGCTCGGCGCGGTGCTGCTCGTGGCGTTCGTCGTCTACGAGCGGCGGGCGCGCGACCCGATGATGCCGCCGCGCCTGTTCGCCGCGCGCAACTTCGCCTGGGGCAACGTCGCGACCTTCGCCGTGTACGGGGCCCTGTCGCTGGGCGGTTTCGTGCTGGGGCTGTTCCTGCAGCAGGTGGCCGGCTACTCGGCCACCGCCGCGGGCGTCGCCCAGCTGCCGACGACGATCGCGATGCTGGCGCTCTCGACACGGTTCGGCACGCTCGCCGCCCGGCACGGCGCTCGCTGGTTCATGACCGTCGGCCCGGTCGTCGCGGGCGCGGGCTACGTGCTGCTGCTGTCGATCGACGAGACCGCCGCCTACGTCACGCAGGTGCTCCCGGGCCTCCTCGTGTTCGGCCTCGGCCTGTCCATCACCGTGGCGCCGCTGACCGCGGCGATCCTGGGCGCTGCGCCGCCCGCGGACGCCGGGATCGCGTCTGCGGTGAACAACGCCGTCTCGCGAGTGGCCGGCCTGCTGACGGTCGCGTTCGCCGGCGTCATCCTCGGAGGCGTGCTCGACGTCGCGTCGTTCCACCGCGCGCTGCTCGTCACGGCGGGCCTGCTGGTGCTCGGCGGCCTGGTGAGCGCGGTGGGCATCCGCGACGTGCGGCCCGAGGTCACAACGGCAGCTTGAACCCCTCGTGGGACTGCGCGTAGCCGAGGGAGCGGTAGAACCGGTGCGCGTCCTCGCGCTGCTTGTCGGACGTGAGCTGGGCCAGCACGCAGCCTCGCTCGCGGCCGCGCTGGTGCGCGTACGTCATGAGCGCACGGCCCAGGCCCTGGCCGCGCAGGGCGGCGTCCACGCGCACCGCCTCCACGAGGAGGCGGGTGGCGCCGTTGCGCGAGATGCCGGGCACGAACGTCAGCTGCATGACGCCCACGACCTCGCCGTCGAGCTCCGCGACGACCAGCTCGTCGTTCGGGCTCGCCTCGATCGCCTCGAAGCCGGCGACGTGCGCCGGGCCGAAGGAGCCCGTGCGGGCCGCCGCGACGGCGTCGTCGGCGATGAGGGCGACGACGCGGGGCAGGTCGTCACGGGTGGCGAGACGGAACGTGACGGCGGAGGCGGGAGCAGGGGGCACGGCGGGACGCTAGCAGGCGCCGCTAGCCTCGCGGTGTGACCGACCACCCGACCGAGCACGAGATCACCGCCGCCGTGGCCCTGTGTCGTCCCGACGGGCGCCTGAACCCCGACGCGGTCGGGTGGTCACGCCGGCCGCTGCACGACACGTCGGCCGTGGGGCGCGGCCTGCGGGGGCTCGGGCGGAACAAGCGCTGGGAGTACCGGGCCGTGGTCACGCCCGACCACGTCGTCGCGCTCACGACGTCCGCGCTGGACTACGCCGCACTGCACCAGGTGTGGGTGCTGGACCGGAGCGCCGGCGAGGAGGTCGACGCCGTGGCGATCGCGCCGCTGAACCGGTCGGCGTCGCTGCCCGGGCGCCTCGGTGCCGGACCGGTCCGGTCACGGACGCGCGCGGTAGCGATCGCCGTGGACGAGCGGGCCGACGGCACGCGCCTGCGGGCGCGGACGGACCGGGTCGAGCTGGACGTGACGGTCGCCCGACCGGCGGGCAGGGAGCTGCTGGGGGTGGTGGTCCCCTGGTCCGACCGGCGCTTCCAGTACACCGTGAAGGACGTCGGCCGCCCGGCCGACGGCATGCTCCGCGTCGACGGTGTCGAGCACCCGGTGGAGTCGGGGGCGTGGGCCGTGCTGGACCACGGGCGCGGGCGGTGGCCGTATCGCGCCGCGTGGCAGTGGGGCGTCGGGTTCGGGCGCGGGGTCGACGCCCGGGGCGCGTCGCGCGAGGTGGCGCTCCAGCTCGGCGGCACCTGGACCCGCACCGGGCCGACGACGGAGAACGGCATCTTCGTGGACGGGCGCCTCCACAAGATCCACGAAGAGCTCGACTGGGCGTTCGACCCCCGTGCGTACACGGAGCCGTGGCGGGTGCGCGGCGAGCGGCTGGACCTCGTCTTCGTCCCCGCCCACGACCGCGTGAGCCGGACCCAGCTCGGGCTGGTCGCCTCCTCCACCCACCAGTGCTTCGGCACCTGGTCGGGCTGGGTCGCCGTTGACGACGGCTCCCGGGTCCACCTCGACGGCCTGGACGGCTGGGCCGAGGACGTCGCACAGCGCTGGTGACCGGCGGCGCGTTCTGCGGTGCGCGGAAATCGCGTCACCCGGCACCCCGCCCGGCACCCGGCCAGGTCAGAGTGGGGTCATGAAGCTCCTGGTGCTGGGTGGGTCCGTGTTCCTGTCGAAGGCGGTCGCGGCGGACGCCGCGGCCCGCGGCCACGAGGTGGTCGCAGCGAACCGCGGCCGGTCGGGGCCGGTGCCGGACGGCGTGCGGCACGTGGCCCTGGACCGTGCCGACCCGTTCCCGGCGGCGCTCGCGGCGGAGCGCTTCGACGCGGTCGTGGACGTGTCGCGCACGCCGTCGCACGTGCGCCGCGCGGTGGCCGCGCTGCCCGGCGCGCACTGGGTGTTCGTCTCGACCGTCAACGTGTACGCCGACGACGCGGACCCGGGCGGTCCGGGCGCGGGCCGGCTGCGCGACCCCGAGCCCGAGGACGTGGACCCGGCCGCGAGCGCCGAGGCGTACGGGGCCATGAAGGTCGCGTGCGAGGAGATCGTGCGTGCGGGGGCCGCGGGAGCTGCTGTCGTGCGCCCGGGCCTGATCGTGGGCCCCGGCGACCCCAGCGGGCGCTTCACCTACTGGCCCGCCCGGATGTCACGCGTGCTCGACGGCGCCGTCGAGGTGCTGGCGCCCGGAGACCCGGCGGACCCCGTGCAGGTGATCGACGTGCGCGACCTCGCGGCGTGGGTGGTCGACCTGGCGGAGCGCCGCACGGCGGGGGACTTCGACGCCGTCGGGCCCGCGACGCCGGTCGGTGACCTGCTCGCGGCGGTGGCCCGCGGGACAGGGGCGGAGCCGGGCTGGGTCTGGGCGGACCGGGAACGTCTCGAGGCGGTCGACGTGCGTCCGTGGTCGGGGGAGCGCTCGCTGCCGCTGTGGCTGCCGCGGCCCGAGTACGACGGGATGCCGGCCCACGACGCGGGCCCGGCGGCCGCGGCCGGGCTCTCGTGCCGCCCGGTCGAGGAGAGCGCGCGCGACACTCTCGACTGGTGGCGGGCGGCGCCCGACGCGGCGGTTACGGGGCTCACGGCCGACGAGGAGGCCGGGGTGCTGTCCGCCCTCCGCGACGCGGCGACGTCGGCCCGCGAAGGTTCTGACGCCGGGGTGTGATGCGTCACTTTCGGCCGCGAGCAGCGTCTGAGGTCCGGCAGGCGGGGTTACGGTCGAGGAGTCAGCGCCCCCGCCCCACCAGGGCCGACGGGGCGGTCATTCGTCCCGTCCGGGCCGTCGTCGCGCACCCCGCACCCCGCCCGCCGGGGCGTGGTGCGAAGGAGTACGGACATGGCGACAGGTGACAGCTTCGAGGGACGCGTCGCGCTCGTGACGGGCGGCGGCTCAGGCCTGGGCGAGGCGATCAGCAAGGAGCTGGCAGGCCTCGGCGCGAAGGTCGTGGTGACGGACATCCGGCTGGACGCCGCCCAGCGCGTCGTCGACGAGATCAAGGCGGCCGGCGGCGAGGCCGCGGCGTTCGAGCAGAACACCGCGGTGAAGGCCGACTCGGAGAAGGCCGTCGAGTTCGCCAGGTCCACCTTCGGCGGGCTGAACTACGCGGTCAACAACGCGGGCATCGGCGGCAAGCAGGCGCCGGCCGGCGAGACCGACCTCGACGACTGGGACCGCGTCATCGACATCAACCTCAACGGTGTCCTCTACGGCATGCGGGCACAGATCCCGGCGATGCTGGAGCAGGGCGCCGCCGAGAGCGCGATCGTCAACATGGCCTCGATCCACGGCACGGTCGCCGCGCTCGGCAACAGCGCCTACACGGCCGCGAAGCACGGCGTCGTCGGCATCACGAAGAACGCCGCCGCCGAGTACGGGCCCCAGGGTCTGCGGATCAACGCCGTCGGTCCGGGCTACATCCGGACGCCGCTGGTGGAGTCCAGCCTCTCGCCCGAGGTGCGCGAGGCGCTGGAGGGCAAGCACGTCCTGGGCCGGCTCGGCAGCCCCGAGGAGGTCGCGACCGTGGTGCGCTTCCTGCTCTCGGGCGACGCGTCGTTCGTCACGGGCGCCTACTGGCTCGTGGACGGTGGCTACACGGCGGTCTGACCGCCCCTCGCCCCTGCCGTGACGACGGCCGCGCCCCCTGGACCGGGCGCGGCCGTCGTCGCGCGCGGTTCAGGCGCCCGCGGCGATCCCTGCGGCGAGCTCGTCGACGAGGTCGAAGCCCTCCTGGAGACCGCCCTCCATGCCAGACCCGACGATCGCGTCGCGCACCTCGCGGTTCGGGGCGCGGGTGACGAGCGTCAGCGTGGTGCCGCCGTCCCCCTCGGTGAAGGTGTAGGTGTTGAGCGTGGCCGCCGCCTCGCCGTCGGGGACGCCCTCGAAGACCTCGGTGTGCACCAGCCGCTGGGGCGCCGCCACCTCCGTGAACTCGCCGTGGAAGGCGACCTCGAAGCCGCCGTCCGCCTCCATGACGTAGCGGTACGTGCCGCCCGGCCGCAGGTCGATCTCGATGCTCGTGACGGTGCCACGCCGCCCGGCCCACCAGCGTGCGACCAGGTCCGGCTCGGTGAAGACGCGCCAGACGGCGGCCGCGGGCGCGGCGAACCGGCGGACGACGTGGATGTCGGTGTCGTTCGGCAGCGTCAGGACGGCGCTGCCCCGCTGCTGTGCGGGGGTGGTGGTGGCCATGGTGTCTCCTCGTCGATGTCCGGTCCCGCCGGGTTCAGTCCCGGGGGCCCGGGTCGTCCGCGCCTTCGCGTGCCAGCTCGGCGAGCACCTCGTCGACCAGCGCGAACCGTTCCTCCCAGAGCCGCTCGTACCTGCCGGCCCAGGCGTGGATCTCTCGCAGGGGCCGGCTGTCGATGCGGTAGAGGCGACGACGGCCGTCGTCGCGGACCTCGACCAGCCCGACCTCCCGCAGCACCTTCAGGTGCTTGGAGACCACGGGCTGGGCGACGTGGAGCAGCTCGACGAGCTCGCCGACGCTGCGCTCGCGCAGCGCGAGGGCGTCGAGGATCTCGCGGCGCCGGGGCTCGGCCACCGCGTTGAACGCGTCCGTCGTCGTCGCTGCACGTGCCACGTCACCAAAGTATTCCTATATCGGAATGTGTCAAGTGGCGGGGTTGCAGCGCGCGGCCATCGTCGCGACGAGGCCGACGTCCGGCCGCCACGGCTCCAGGTTCCAGGTGGCCTTGTCGGGCGCCCCGATCGCGTGACACTCGAGCTGGTCGTGCATGGTCGCGGAGTCGACCTCCGGTTCGGTCGCCACCAGTTCCGCCCACACGAGGGCCACGCCTGCCTGGCCGGCGTCGCGCGCCCAGGCCGTCGGGTCGACGGCGAGCGAGCGGCCGCCTTCCCGGTCGCCCCAGGTGGCCGAGTCGACCCCGCGGGTCCCGAGGGTGGTCGTCACCTCGGCCTCGTCGGGCGACGCCGCGGACGCGCCCGTCGCGCGCACCTCGAGGTGGGTGTCGTCGACGGCGGTGAGCCGCGCGCCGCGCGGCGCGGAGAGGCCCCCGACGGCGCCGTCGTCGTCGCGCACGGTGACGCTGCCGTCGGGAAGATCCTCGAACGTGCCCGGGGAGGTCAGGGCGATCTCCACCGGTCCGGCCTGGCCCCCGGTCGCCTCGTCGAGCGTCGCTGCGTCGAAGGTCAGCACCCGGGTGCCCGCCTCGTCGTCGCCGTCCACCGTCACGTTCGGCTCGCCCGACGAGCCTGGCTCGGTGACCTCCAGCGTGACCTCTCCGGCGCGCACGACGACGGGCGCCGGGGGCGTCGGCGTCGGGCTCGCGGTCGCGCCGGTCGGCACCGGGGCTGACGGCGAGCACCCGCCGAGCACGGCCGCCGCTGCGGCGAGCAGGGCGAGCGCGACGGTGGTGGGCGGAGGGTGGCGCGGCATGTGCCCAGTCTCGGGCACCGTCCGTGCTGCCGTCCCCGCTCGCGCGGACGAGCGGTGCCCCTCGCGCCGAGGAGGTCGCGAGGGGCATAGTGTGACGACGATGGTGTTGACACGAGCGACCCCGCGGTTCGCGCAGCTCGCCTCCCTGGTGGAGATGGAGCTCGCGCTGAGCGGCGCCCCCGTGCTCCCCGGGCTGATCGACGCCGCGCTGAACGCCCAGGTCGAGAACGTGGCGGCGCGGATCGGGGTCGAACCCTGGCGAGCGCTGGACTACGCGCCCGACGACCTGGGGACGATGACCGCGGACGCGCTGGTCGAGGTCATGCTCGAGGACCTGGGGCCCACGGACGACCGGTGACGAGCGATGAGCTCGACCCGGGACGGTCTAGGCAAATAGGTGAGCCTCACCTAACCTAGCGTCGTGAGCACCCGGAACCTGTCGAAGCCGGTCGACCCGCACGTCCTCGTCGCCGAGGTCGTCACGACCAAACGCCTCAGCCCGCACCTGCAGCGGGTGACCTTCGGCATCGAGGACATCGACCGTCTGACGCTGGTCGGCGACGACCAGTGGTTCCGCCTGTTCCTGCCGCGCCCGGGCCAGGACACGCTGCGGCTGCCCACGCGCACGTCCAACCTCGGCTGGTACGCGCAGTACCTCGCGACCCCGCGCGCACGGCGCCCCCTGGTCCGCAACTACACGATCCGCGCCTCGCGGCCGGAGCTGCGTGAGATCGACGTCGACTTCGTCCTGCACGGTCACGACGGCCCGGACGGTCACGATCGCCCAGACGGTCACGACGGCGCTGTGGGCATCGGGGGCGCCGGCGACGAGCCGGTCGGTCCCGGCGCCGGCTTCGCCCTCGCCGCGCAGGCGGGCGACCGGGTCGGCATCCTCGACCAGGGCACGTACCACCGGCCGGACGCCGAGTGTGCGTGGCGACTCCTGGTCGCCGACGAGAGCGGGCTGCCCGCCGTGGCCGGCATCTGCGAGTCGCTGCCCGACGACGCGCGCGGTGTGGTCGTCGTCGAGGTGGCCGGCTCCGAGGACCGCCAGGACTTCCGGGCGCCCGCCGGCGTCGACGTGCGGTGGGTGGAGCGGGACCGGGCCGCCGCCGACGACCCCGCCCTCGGCGAGGTGCCGGGACGTGCAGCCCTCGCGTTCGTCCGGGGTGCCGAGCTCCCGGCGGGACCCGGGTACGCGCTGGTGGCGGGGGAGCAGGCGCTCGCCGCGGGCGTGCGTCGTCACCTGGTGAACGACCGGCGGTGGCCGAAGGGCCAGGTCGACTTCGTCGGCTACTGGCGGCACGGCAAGGCGTCGCCCAGCTGACGGCTACTCGACGACGACGACCTCGTGCGGCGAGGTGTTGAGCCGTGCGCCGGAGCCGGGCGCGTCGGCCAGGCCGGTGACGCCGGTCGGGAACGCGACGACGATGTCCTCGATCCGCACGCCGAACTCGCCGGGCAGGTAGATCCCTGGCTCCACGGAGAAGCACATCCCCGCCTGGATCGGGGTCTCCTCGCCCTCCACCATGTAGGGCGGCTCGTGGGTCGTCAGGCCGATCCCGTGGCCGGTGCGGTGCACGAAGAACTCGCCGTACCCGGCGTCCGTGATGACGCCACGGGACGCGCGGTCCACGTCCTGGCAGGTGGCACCCGGCCGGACGGCGTCCACGCCCGCCTGCTGCGCGGCACGCACGACGTCATGCACCTCCTGCTCGCGCGCCGTCAGGGCCCCGACGTGCACCGTGCGGGTGGTGTCCGAGCCGTAGCCGTCGGCGAGGCCGCCGAAGTCCATGACCACCATGTCGCCCTCGCGGATGACGCGGTCGCCCGCCTCGTGGTGCGGGTCGGCGCCGTTCTCGCCCGCGCACACCAGGGTGAAGTCCACCTGCTCGTGCCCGTGGGAGCGCAGCAGCGCGTCGAGGTCGTCGGACACGTCCCGCTCGGCGCGGCCCGCGAACCGGCGGCGGACGATCTCGTCGAAGACGGCGTCCGCGCCGGCGCCCGCTGCGGCGAGCCGGGCGACCTCCTCGGGCGACTTCGCGGCCCGCAGCATCGGCAGCACCGTCGTGACGGCCGCGTACGACGACTGCGGCAGCGTGCGCTGCATGCCGAGCACGTGCAGAGCCCACGCGGCGTCGGAGATCGCGTAGCGGCCGTCCGGCCGCAGGAGCCGGCCCGCCACCGCGTGCTCGTCCTCGTTGTCCGACCACGCCACCGCCTCGATGCCGCCGACCGCGCCCACCTCGAGGTCGTGCGCCTCGAGCCGGGGGACGACGGCGACGGCGTCGCCCTCCGCAGGGATCGTGAGCAGCGTGAGCCGCTCGGTGTCCGCGGAGGGCGTGTAGCCGAGGAAGTAGCGCAGGTCCGGGCCGGGGGTGACGAGCAGCCCGGCGAGGCCGGCGGCGGCAGCCTGCTCGGCGGCCCGGCGGCGGCGGTCGGCGTACACGGTGGGGGAGAAGGGCGTCATGTGCACAGCGTGCCGCCCGGGCCCCCGCCCCGCACTCAGACGCGCACGACGATCTTCCCGCGGCCGTGGCGCGACTCGCTGGCGCGGTGGGCGTCGGCGGCGTCGGCCAGGTCGAAGACCTGCCCCACCTCGACGGCGACCTTGCCGGCGTCGATCAGCGCGCCGAGCGCCTCGAGGTCCGCGCTCGAGGGTCGCACCCACACGTAGAGGCCGCCGTGCTCGGTGCGGGCCGTGGCGTCCACGATCGACGTGATCGTGCCGTCGTCTGCGAGCACCTGGGCGCTCGTCGCCACGGCGTCGCCGCCCGCGTAGTCGAGCGCGACGTCGACGCCGTCCGGCGCGAGCGCGCGGACGCGGTCGGCCAGCCCGTCGCCGTACGCGACGGGCTCGGCGCCGAGGCCACGCAGGTAGTCGTGGTTGGCGTCGCTGGCGGTGCCGATCACGCGCGCGCCGAGGCTGCGCGCGATCTGGACGGCGAAGGAGCCCACGCCGCCGGCGGCGGCGTGCACCAGCACCGTCTGGCCCTCGCGGACCCCCGAGCGCAGCACCGTCTGGTACGCGGTCAGGCCTGCGAGCGGGACGGCCGCGGCCTCCTCGAAGCTCAGCGAGGCGGGCTTGCGGGCCAGGGTGCGCACGGGCGCGGCGACGAGCTCGGCGAAGGTGCCGCCGTGCACCCAGTCCTTGCGGACGTAGCCGTAGACCTCGTCGCCCACCTGGAACTCAGGGGTGTCGAGGCCGACCTGCTCGACGACGCCCGCCACGTCCCAGCCGGGGACGACCGGGAACTGGGTGTCCAGGGTTCCTTCCAGGTAGCCCTGGCGGACCATCCAGTCGACGGGGTTGACGGACGCGGCGCGGACGCGCACGACGACGACGTCGGCACCGGGGTGCGGGTCGGGCTGCTCGGTGAGCTCGAGGACGTCGGCGCCGCCGAAGCGGGAATAGGTGATGGCTCGCATGGTGCCCACAACACGAGGCAGGCCGCGAGACTTCCCGCGGCCCGGCCCGGCCGGTGCCGGTGGGAGGTGGGCGTCGAGCCACACTCCCGATCACGGGGTGACGATGGCGAACCCGGCGTCCGGAGAGTCCAGGAGGGACAGGATCGTGGTGAGCGCGCGCGGGTCGCCGTCGAAGGTGACGCCGTCGTGCCCGGCATCCGCCAGCAGCGCCAGCAGCTGCGCGCGCGTCAGGGTCACGACGAGGTCGGCCGGCTCCTCGCGCTCGGTCGGGTGATGGATCAGAACGCCGTTCGACAGCTCCATCCGGTAGGTCTCCCCGAAGTCGACGACGTGCCACCGGATCGAGACCTGCATGTCCCAGCCCCGCGCGGCGTCCACCCGGATCGCGACGCTGTCGAACAGCTGCGTTACGGTGAGCGCCCGGGAGAGTCCGGTCGCGTCGACCCCGGCCGGCGACGTCACCTCGCGGAGCTCCTGCGCCCCGGTGAGGAAGTTGTTGCGCCACGTGGCGCACTCGGACCCGTGGCCGAGCCGGGTCAGCGCGTCACCCAAGAGGACCCGGGCACCCTGGTGGGAGGGGTCGGCGAACACGGCGTGGCTCGCGAGCTCGGCGGCGAACCGCAGGTCGCCCTTCTCGAGGTACCGGCGCGCGTGCTCGACCGTCGCGTCCACCCCGCCGATGACGTCCACGTAGCGAGCCGCGGCGTCCTCGGGCGGGTAGAGCCAGAGGTGCGCCGGGTTGCCGTCGTACCAGCCGAGGTAGCGCTGGTAGATCGCCTTGACGTTGTGGCTCACGGACCCGTAGTAGCCGTGGGTGTGCCACGCCGCTTCGAGCGCGGGCGGCATCGGGAAGTCCTCCGCGATCTCGGTGCCGATCTCGCCCTGGTTCATCCGGCGCAGCGTCTGGTCGTGCAGGAACGCGTACAGGTCGCGCTGCTCCCGCAGGAACTGCACGATCTCGTCGCGGCCCCAGGTAGGCCAGTGGTGCGACGCGAACGCGACGTCGGTCTCGTCGGCGAACAGCTCGATCGCCTCGGCGATGTACCGGGACCAGGCCCGCGCGTCGCGGACCTCCGCCCCGCGCAGCGTCAGCAGGTTGTGGAGGTTGTGCGTCGCGTTCTCGGCCAGGCACAGCGCGCGGAGGTCGGGGAAGTGGAAGTTCATCTCCGCCGGGGCCTCGGTGCCCGGCGTGACCTGGAAGACGATCCGCACGCCGTCGAGCGTCTCCACCTGGCCGGTGTGCGTGATGTCCAGGGTGGGGGCGAGCAGGCCCACCGTGCCGGTCGAGGTCCCCGAGCCCAGCCCCACGCCGAGCGTGCCGGTCGCGCTCACCGGGAGGGCGACGCCCGTGTGGTAGACCCCGCGTCGCAGCATCGCCCCGCCTGCGTAGACGTTCTCCGAGACCGCGTGCTCCAGGAAGCCGGCGGGCGCGACGATCGGGACGGTCGTGTCGGCGTCGACGACGCCCAGGACACCGCCGAAGTGGTCGATGTGGGAGTGCGTGAAGATCACCGCCGTCACGGGCCGGTCTCCGCGGTGCTCGCGGTACAGGGCGAGCCCGGCGGTCGCGACCTCGGCCGACACCGCCGGGTCGATCACGACGACCCCGGTCTCCCCCTCGATGAGCGTCATGTTCGACAGCTCGATCCCCCGAAGCTGGTAGATCCCCTCCCTGACTTCGAACAAACCCTGGATCGCGGTGAGCTGGCTCTGGCGCCAGAGGCTCGGGTGGACCGTCTCGGGGCACTCGCCCGCGGTCGCCTCGGCGTAGACGTCGGCGTCGAAGACGACCCGTCCCTCGGCGTTCGTGACCTGGCCGGGCTCGAGCCGGGCCACGAGCCCTCGCTCGGCGTTCTCGAAGTCCGTCCGGTCTGACAGGTCTGCAGCCATGGATATGTCACCTCTCGCGGCGCTCGAGCACGGGCGGTCGAGATCGCTCGGCGTCCGCCGCCGGCAGGCGGCCGACGGCCGAGCGGTCGTCCATCTACGGGCCCATCGTGGAGCACGGCGAACCACGGCGCGCGTCGAAGGATCGCCTGCCCGCGGGCGGAGGCGTCGCGCGGAGGAGCCCGGTCCGGTCCGGCAGCGACGCGTCAGACCAATACGTCGCCGTCGCGCGCGACCACCCGGCCACCGGCGACGACGATGGCGCGGCGCGGTGCGCGCACCACGGCGTCCGGCACGTTCTCGGCGTCGACGAGGACGACGTCCGCCGGGGCCCCGGGCACCAGGTCGTGGACGTCGCGCCCCACGAACCGCGCCGCGTCCGAGGAGGCGATGCGGGCCGCCGTGACGAGGTCCTCGTCGTGGCGGAAGCCTGACAGCCGCGCGAGCTGGGTGGTCAGCGCCAGGAGGTCGCCCGTGCCGTAGGGGGACCACAGGTCGCGGATGCCGTCGGTGCCGAGCCCGACGTCCACCCCGGCGGCGCGCAGCGCGTGCAGCGGCAGCGGGGCGGCGCCGATCGGCGCCACGGTGGTCATGGTGATGCCTGCCTCGCCCATCGCGGCGACGAGGTCGGCCTGCCGCGCCACGGGGAGCTGGCCGACGGCGAAGCCGTGCGCCACGTTCACCCTGCCCTGCAGCCCGGCGCGCACGGTGCGGTCGATCATCAGCTCGATCTGGAACGCGCCGAGCTCGCCACCGTCGTGCAGGTGCACGTCGATGCCGACGCCGTGGCGCTCCGCGATCGCGAACAACCCGTCGAGCTGGCCCACCGGGTCGCGGTCGATCGAGGCCGGGTCCAGGCCCCCGACGTGCTGCGCGCCCGCGGCCGCCGCCTGGTCGAGCAGCTCCAGGACGCCGGGGCGGCGCAGCACACCGTCCTGCGGGAACGCGACGATCTCCGCGTGCACCGCGCCGCCCAGCGTCGCGACGGCCTCGCGCACCACCTCGAGCCCGCGCAGCCCGACGCCGAGGTCGACGTCGACGTGCGTGCGCACCGCCGTCGTGCCGGTGCGGACGGACTCGCGCAGCACGGCCAGCGTGACGTCGACCCCGGGGATGCCGAGCTCGTCGCGGTGCGCGCGCTCGTGCGCGATGCGACCCTGCGTGCCACCCTCGCCGCCGTAGCTCACCCACGGCTTGCCCCACCAGGACTTGTCGACGTGCGCGTGCGCGTTGACCAGGCCCGGGAGGGCGAGCAGGCCGCCACCCTCCACCGTGCCGTCCGCCGGCGCTGCCGCCGGGTCGTGCGGGACCACCGCGGTGATCAGGCCGTCCGCCACGTGCAGGTCGGCCCGCTGGCCGCCCCAGGGGCGCACGTCACGGAGCACGGTGACGGTGGTGGGGGTGCTGGGCATCAGGTTCCTCCTCGTCGACGGCGCCGTCCCGGCGCCGCTGCGCGTCGGTCCCGGGAGGGGCAGGATGTCGCATGAATGGTATGCCATTTTGCCGAGGATCGGCTGGCAGGATGTGCGCATGTCCAGCGAACCCTCGGCGGTCTTCGAGCCCGAGTCGGTGCGGGTGGCCCGCGCGGTCCGCGAGCAGATCGTGGACGGCGTGCGCGAGCCCGGCAGCAGGCTGGTCGAGCGCGACCTCGCCGCCGAGCTGGGCGTGAGCCGGATCCCGGTGCGGGACGCGCTCCGCACCCTCGTGGCGGAAGGCCTCGTCACCCCGCGACCGCGGACCTGGGCCGTGGTGCGGGAGTTCACGGACGCCGACGTCGCGCAGCTGCAGGAGGTGCGCGAGGCCACCGAGCCGTTGCAGTTCCGGCTCGCGGCCCGGCGGCGCACCGAGGCGCAGCTCGCCATGCTCACCGAGGCCTGGCAGCGGGAGGACAGGGCGGCACGTGCCGGCGACGCCCCCGCCGCGCGACGCGCGGCCGCCGACTTCCACGAGCGGGTGGTCGACGCCGCGGGCAACCCGGTCCTCGCCGAGCTGCACGTCGTCACGGCCAGCCGCGTGCGCTGGCTGCTGGGCCAGCACACCGACCTCACGGCGATGGCCGACGAGCACCGCGCCCTCCTGGACGCCGTCCGCGACGCCGACGAGGAGGCCGCGGCGCGGCTGGCCGGCCAGCACCTGCGGACCAGCCGAACCGCGGTCGCCGAGCGCAGGGCCTGAAGAGCGCAAGCCTGACCGGCCGGGCGCTCCCGGGTCAGTACAGCTAGCGCTCGACGACGACGTCCTGCGGGCGCTTGTCGTCCCGCCAGCCGCGCCACACGGAGTGGCGCAGCCGCGGCCCCTCGTCGTCGGGGCGGTCCGCGCCGGCGCGGCGGAGGTCCGCGGCCTCGCCCGTCCAGTCGCCGTACTCGACCTCGGCCACGTGCTCCGGGGCGGCCCACCGGGCGTGCACGGCCTCCGCGCGGGGGACGCCGGACAGCGGGACGTCGTCGACCGGCCGCAGGCGCCGCACGACCTGTCGCCGCTCCGCCTCCTTGAAGCCCGTGCCGACCTTGCCCACGTAGCGCAGCGTGCCCTCGTCGTCGGGCACCGCCAGCAGGAGCGACCCGGCGACGCGGGCGTCCTCCCGGCCCGTGCCCGCGTGCAGGGGGCGCCAGCCGACCACGACCACCTCCTGGGCGCGGGCGTGCTTGATCTTCAGCCAGTCGCGGGAGCGGCGCCCCGGGGTGTACGGGGCGCGCCGCCGCTTCGCCACGACACCCTCGAGCCGCATGAGCCGGGAGGTCTCCAGCGCCTCGTCCAGGTCGCCGTCGAGCGCGTCCGGGACGTGCACGGGGCGGCGCGGGTCCACGACGCGCGCGAGCGCGTCCCGGCGCTCGTCGTACGGGCGGTCGGTCACCGCGCGCCCGGCGACGGCCAGCGCGTCGAACAGGACCAGGTCGACGCCGACCTTGCGGCGGGCCTTCTCGACGTCGCGCGGCTTGAGCAGGTTGGCCCGCTGCTGCAGGCGGTGGAACGAGGGGCGGCCGTCCGCGTCGAGCGCCACGATCTCGCCGTCGAGCACCACCGGCAGCTGGTCGGGCGCGACCATCCCCGCGAGCGCCTGCAGCTCAGGGAACGTCGTCGTGAGGTCCTGCCCGGAGCGGGACGTGAGCCGCACGCGGGGCCCGTCGTCGTCCGTGAGCACCTCGACGACCGCGCGGAAGCCGTCCCACTTGACCTCGAAGGCCCAGTCGTCGGGGGAGAGGCGGGCGAGCTCCGCCGAGGGCGCGGTCGTCGCGAGCATCGGGCGCGGCGCCTCCGCCGGCAGCCCCGGCGCCTGGGGACCCTTGGCGGCGCCGCTGGCCGGCACGCCGTCCTCCGCGCCATCGTCCACGCCGCCGTCAACGCCGCCGTCAACGTCGCCGTCAACGTCGCCGTCAACGTCGTCGGTGTCACCGGGCTGGGACTTGGTGCGATGGATCAGCCAGGAGTTCTGGTCCTCGCCACCGCGACCCCCGGTGCGGATGAGCGCGAGGCGGCGCGAGCCGCGCCGCTCGCTGTGCAGCGTGGCGATCACCTCGCCCTCGCGCCACTTCTCGAGGTCGTACGTGCCGGCGTCCCAGATCGTCACCTCCCCGCCGCCGTACTCGCCGGCGGGGATGGTGCCCTCGAACGCCCCGTACTCGAGCGGGTGGTCCTCCGTCTGCACGGCGAGGTGGTTCTGCTTCGGGTCGGTCGGCTCACCCTTGGGCAGCGCCCAGCTCACGAGCACCCCTTCGTGCTCCAGGCGGAAGTCCCAGTGCAGGCGGCGGGCGTGGTGCTCCTGGATGACGAACGTCGGGGCGCCGTCGCGGTCGTCCGGGTGCTCGGGACCGAACGGCTCGGGCGTCTTGTCCGGGTCCCGCTTGGCGCGGTACGTCCCGAGCTTGTCGAAGGTGGCCATGCGTTCCGGCGTGGGCTCGAGCTGGGCCAGGTGCCCGGCCGCCAACGGCTCCAGGAGGTCGCCGTCGCGGTCCAGCCGTTCCACCACCTCGGTGAAGGACAGGTGGCGCAGGCCGGGGTCGTCGAGCTCCTCCCACGTGCGCGGGGCGGCGACCGTCGGCTCGTCGCGGCCGCGCAGCGAGTACGGGGCGATCGTGGTCTTGGCGCCGTTGTTCTGCGACCAGTCCACCAGCACCTTGCCCGCGCGCAACGACTTCTTCATGTCGCTCACCACCAGGTCGGGATGCTCCGACTCCAGGTGCCGGGCCAGCTCGTGCGCGACGGCGGAGACCGCGTCGGTGGTGAGCGAGTCGTCCTGACCGGTGAGCGCGGCGTACAGGTGGATGCCCTTGGAGCCGCTCGTCACGGGCAGCGGGTCCAGGTCCATGCCACGCAGGATGTCGCGGGCCAGGCGCGCCACCTCCGCGCACTCGGGCAGGCCCGCGCCCGGCCCGGGGTCGAGGTCGAGCACCAGTCGGTCCGGCGGCATCGGCGCGCCCGTTCGCCCGAACCTCCACTGCGGCACGTGGACCTCCAGCGTCGCCGTCTGCCCCAGCCACGTCAGCGTGGCCAGGTCGTTGACCAGGACGTAGCTGTTGGTCGACGTGCGGTGCTGGATGTCCTGGCGAGGGATCCACGACGGCGTCGACGCGTCCAGGTTCTTCTGGAAGAACATCTGCCCCGCGACGCCGTCCGGCCACCGCTTGCGCGTCGCGGGCCGGTACGCCGCGTGCCGCAGCAGCGCGGGCGCCACGTGGGCCAGGTACTGCAGCACCTCGCCCTTCGTCGTCCCCGTGGCCGGGTAGTACACCTTGTCCAGGTTGGTCAGCTGCAGCCGCCGACCGTCGACCGTGACCGTCTGGGGCTTGCTCGACGACGCGCGTGCCATGGCCACATCGTCGCGCGGGCGGCGGATGTGCGCGCCCCGGGTAGCCGGGGCTCTCGCGTTCGCGCCTTGGACTGGCACGAGGGACGCACGTCGCGACGATGCTGTGAAGACCCGCACATGAGGGCGATCGTGCGCTCCTGGCACAGTCGATGCAGATTCTGCAATCAGGCCAGTTTCGTCGCGCGTGCCGGATACTCTCGGTCCACACGTTCGTTGCCGGGCGAATCGAGCACGGCGACCTTCAGCGATCGGAGTGCACCCGTGGGAATGAATCCCAGGTTTCTTACCGCTGGCTTGGCCGCCATAATTCTCCTCGGCAGCGGTGGTCCGGCAGCCGTCGCTGCGCCAACTCCTGCGGTAGCGGTTTCCGCTCGGTCTGTGAGCTCGGCGAACACGTACTTCCCAGCTATTCCAACCAGTGTCAAATCGGTCGTCAACAAGAGGCGCATCTCGAAGTACTACACCGACCGGTCCCGGCAGATCGGACGGTGCACGATCAGGACTTCTGGCGCGACCTGCTCCATCAGCAAGGGCAAGACTGCAACGCGAACTATCCAGACCACCTACGGCCTCTCGCGCTACTCGGTGGCGTCCAGCCTGGGTATCTCGTCGGCCAAGTCGGTGACTACACAGGCGGCGTGCACCTCGCCCAAGATGAAGAAGGGCAAGTCCTGGGTGGGGTGGGCTCAGGGGAGCCGTTACCGCTACAAGA
This sequence comes from Isoptericola sp. NPDC055881, assembly GCF_053615895.1. NCBI lineage: Bacteria > Bacillati > Actinomycetota > Actinomycetes > Micrococcales > Promicromonosporaceae > Isoptericola > Isoptericola sp. NPDC055881. Next base: position 40,513 of record NZ_JBSHCR010000010.1, on the reverse strand, counting down.
TCCAGTCCAAGTCCCGTGTGGCTGGCTTCACGATCTTCGGTAATAAAAGTGGCTGGCTCTATGCATTCAACCCGAACCCGGCCTACATCACATGCGGGCTCGGATGACGTCTCGCCATGCGCGGTTCGGGCTCATTGCTTGCGCGGCCTTCCTGCTGTGCGCGTGCGGCGGCCAAGCCGCCCTTGCGCCGGAGGCGGCGCGCGGGCAGACGCTTGATGTACTCAACCAGCACACACCCGCTAGCGCCCAGGTAGTCGTGCAAGACGTCTCGACCATCGTCGATCTTGAACCCTCCTACCCCGTGGGCGCCCCTGAGTCCTGGATCATCCTTGCCGCGTGTGCCGACAGCGCGACGATCGACGACGCGAGTTATGTCGAGGTGTCCGTCATCCCTGCTGAAAGTACGACGCGCGAATTGCGAGGGAGGATCCAAGAGAACGACTTCCGGCCCACCGTGGGCGACTGCTCTTAGCGCGTGGGCAGGCGGCTGACACGCCCGTGTGGTGACGTCCCACCGCCGGACTCCGGCGGGGGCTCGCGCCGGGACATGCTCCCCGCGACGTCGCCCGCGCACACGCGGTCGAGCCAGGCGCGGTAGCGCGAGCCGAAGGGCTCGACGCCGTCGCGCAGCGCGGTCGTCAGCCAGGCGGCGGACGCCACCGCCTCCCGCACGATGTCCGGCGGGTAGGCGTACCGCACCTGGTGGTCGGCGAACTCGTCCTCGTCGTCGACGAACACCGACATGTCCTCCCGGATCCGGCAGACGTCGAGGTCCAGGTCGACCATCGTCACCTCGCCGCGCGACCACGTCGCCCGGGTGGCGACGTCGCAGTACGCGTCCAGCCGCGCCGGCGCCGCCTGGAACTCGGCCGTCCACCACGCGTCGTGGGGGAGGAGCAGGACCCGGTCGTCCTCGACCGTGAAAACCCGCTCCTGCTCGCCCCTGGTGTAGACCGTCCCGGCCGGACCGCCCAACCACACGCCGTACTCGTCCTCGCCGAGGCGTGTCATGCGGTGGTGCCAGTGCAGGCTGCCGTCGAACTTGCGCCACACGACCTCGACATCGTCATCGCTCATTGCTCGAGGCTATCGGCAAGCGCCGGGGCGGCCACCCTGCCCGAGGTGACAGAGTGTCCCGCGTGACGGAAACGTACCTCTCCTCCCTGTTCTCCCTCGACGGCCGCGTCGCTCTGGTCACCGGCGGCAGCTCCGGCATCGGCCGCGCGATCGCCGGAGCCCTGGCCCGTGCGGGAGCGCGTGTGGTCGTCGTGGCGCGGCGGGAGACAGAGCTCGACGACACGGTCGCCGAGCTGCGCGCGGACGGCTGCACCGCCGACCGTGTCAGCGCCGACCTCGGCACGCGCGCGGGCGTGCGCGAGGCGGCCGAGGCGGCCGCCACCGTCTTCGGAGAGCCCGACGTGGTGGTCAGCTCCGCGGGCATCAACCTGCGCCCCCCGCTGGGCGAGACGGACGACGCCACCTGGGACGCGACCATCGCGCTCAACCTCGAGGCGCCCTACCTGCTGGGGCAGCGCTTCGGGCCCGGCATGGCCGAGCGAGGGTTCGGCCGCCTCATCCACGTGTCGTCGCAGCAGGCGCACCGGGCGTTCGTGCAGTCGGGCGTCTACGGGGTGTCCAAGGGCGGCCTGGAGTCCCTGGCCCGCTCGCAGGCGGAGGCCTGGTCGGGCCGCGGCGTGACGGCGAACACCCTGGTGCCGGGCTTCGTGCTGACGCCGCTGAACGCGCGGCTGCAGTCCGACCCCGCCCGGGTCGAGGCGCTCGCGGCGCGCACCATGGTCGGTCGCAACGGCCTGGCCGAGGACTTCGCCGGGGCGGCGGTCTTCCTCGCCAGCGGCGCGTCGGCCTACGTCACCGGGCAGGCGCTGCACGTCGACGGCGGGTTCTCGGTGCACTGAGTCGCGCGCGCCGAGGTTCGGGACCAGTCACCCCTGGGGGGTATGGTGCTGCGCATGACCGACGACACCTCGACGACCGACCAGCTCCGGCGCCCGCAGACCCTCACGATGTACGGGGCGCAGTGGTGCGGCGACTGCCGCCGCGCCAAGCGCGTGCTCGACTCCCGTGGCGTGGAGTACGTGAACGTGGACCTCGTGGCCGACCCGCTGCGGGCGGACGACGCCGAGGCGATCAGCGGCCGCAAGAACATCCCTGTCGTCGTCTTCCCCGACGGCGAGTTCTTCGTCGAGCCGACCGACGCGGAGCTCACCGCGAAGCTGGAGGCGGTCGGCCTGTGAGCCTGCCCGTCGGCTGGGCGCTCGTCCTGATCGTCGCCGCCGTGTGGAACCTCCTGGTGTGGCCCCCGTTCTGGCGGCGGGTCGCCAAGGACCCGCGCGCCCGGGACGACGCGGGGCGCCCGACCCGCTTCTTCACCGTGCACGCCGTGCTGGTGGGCGTCTCGATGCTCCTCGCCGTCCTGGTCGGGGTGGTCGGGGTGCTCGGCCTCGTCGGCTGACGGCGCGGCCGGTCAGCCGACGTCGTCGCGCTCGACCAGGTGCTCGCGCCCCGCGGGAGGCTCGAAGGGCTCGGGCCAGACGTCGGTGACGTGCCGGACGAGGCCGTCGTCGGAGACGTCGAGCCAGACGTTCGCGAACATGCGCTCCTCGCCCACGCGGGCGTCGAGCCAGACGGCGGCGCGCGCCCCGTCCGCGACGAGGTGCCGGATCGTCAGGTGCCAGTCGCCCGGGTACTCCTGGTTGAAGCGGAGATAGCGGTCACGGCCGCGGATCCGTTCGCGGCTCTGCGGCATCTCGTACACGACGTCGGGGTCGAGGAGCGCACCGAAGGCGGTCCAGTCGCGTCGCTCCAGCGTCTCGACGTAGGCGTGCGCGACGTCGCGCGTGGTGGCCGTGTCCATGCCGCGACGGTAGACGCCGCCGCCGACACCTGTGCCCGGGGCGGTGGCGTGACCTGCCACCTCGCGTGACGATGGTCGCATGAGGTCCATCTGGAAGGGTGCCGTGACCTTCGGTCTCGTCAACGTCCCGGTCAAGCTGTACAGCGCGACCGAGGACCACGACGTGCCGCTGCACCAGGTGCACGACGCGGACGGCGGGCGCATCCGCTACCGCCGGGTGTGCGAGCTGGACGGCGAGGAGGTGCAGTACCAGCACATCGACCGCGCCTACGACGACGGCGAGCGCACGGTCGTGCTCACCAAGGACGACCTCGCGGCGCTGCCGGCGGAGACGAACCGCGAGATCGAGGTCGTGGAGTTCGTGCCCAGCGACCAGATCGACCCGATCATGCTCGATCGCACCTACTACCTGGAGCCGGACTCCAAGAGCCCCAAGGCCTACGTGCTGCTGCGTCGCACGCTGGAGGAGACGGACCGGACGGCGATCGTGAAGTTCGCGCTGCGCCAGCGCACCCGGCTGGCAGCGCTGCGGGTGCGCGACGAGGTGCTCGTCATCCAGACCCTGCTGTGGGCCGACGAGGTGCGCGAGGCGGCGTTCCCGTCCCTCGACGGGTCGGTGACCGTCTCCGACAAGGAGCTGGCCATGTCCGGCCAACTGGTCGCCAGCTACGAGGCGGACTTCGCGCCCGAGGACTACGAGGACGAGTACCAGACCCAGCTGCGCACGCTGATCGACGCGAAGATCGAGCAGGGCGAGGCGCTGGACACCTCGGAGACGTTCGGCGAGCAGCCGGAGAAGGAGGACGCCGACGTCATCGACCTCATGGAGGCCCTGCGCCGGAGCGTGTCGGGGTCCAAGGGCGGCGGGAAGGGAGCGTCGAAGGAGGACGCGCCGGACTCCGCGAAGAAGACTCCCGTGAAGGGGTCGACGGCGAAGGAGCCCGCGACGAAGAAGGCGTCCGCGAAGAAGCCGGCGGCGAAAAAGGCGCCCGCGAAGAAGCCGGCGGCGAAGAAGGCCCCAGCAAAGAAGGTGGCCACCCCGGAGCGCAAGACCGGCTGAGCGGCCTCAGGCCCGGGCTGCCCCCGGACGTCGCGCGGCGACGTCGCGCACGAGCGCCAGCAGCTCGTCGATCTCGTGGTCGTCGGGGCCGCTCGCCCCGACCGAGGCGAGCGCGTACAGGCCCTCGCCCATGAGCGACACGGCGCGGGCGAGCACCGGGTCGCCGAGCTCGTCCTGCACGGCGGCGGTCCAGGCGGCCTGCGCGTCGTCGAGGACGGCGCGGGCGCGGGGAGAGGCGCCCTGCGCCACGCGGGACGCCGCCAGGTAGACGATCTCGAACTCGCCGCCGATCACCGTGGACGTGCGCAGCAGGTAGTCGGACGCCCCCTCGGGCGCGCTGCGCATCGCCTCGACGTCCGCGGCGGTGAGGACCCCCAGGTGGTCGAGGAGGCCGTCGACGAGGGCGTCCTTGGAGGGGAAGTGGTACAGCAGGCCACCCTTGGAGACCCCGGCCCGCTCCGCGACCGCCTCGAGAGTGGCGGAGCGTTCCCCGGACTCGACGAGGAGCTCGGCGAACGCACGCAGGACCTTGGCACGGGCGGCGGGGGGTGGGGGCATGTGGACAGCCTAATGTCGGACTGTTACTGTACCGGCTGGACGGTACGGAAGTTCGGCATCACCATGTCGCCCCGGCCGTCCGCAGCGTGTGAAAGGCACCTCATGGCGACATCCCAGGTGACGACGCACCGCGCCCCTTCCGCCGCGCGACGCCCCGCCGTCCCCACGCGCCCCGGCAGCATCCGCTCCGCCGGGCGACGCTGGGCGGCCCTCGCCGTGCTGATGCTGCCGGTGCTGCTCGTCTCGATCGACAACACGGTCCTCAGCTTCGCCCTGCCGCAGATCTCGGAGGCCCTGGCCCCCGGCGGCACCCAGCTGCTGTGGATCGTCGACGTGTACCCCCTCGTCCTCGCCGGCCTCCTCGTGCCGATGGGGTCGGTCGCCGACCGCGTCGGGCGCCGTCGGCTGCTCCTGGTCGGGGCGGTCGGCTTCGCCGCCGTGTCCGCGGTCGCGGCGTTCGCACCGACGGCGGGCGCCCTGATCGCCGCGCGCGCAGGCCTCGGCTTCTTCGGCGCGATGCTCATGCCGTCCACGCTGTCCCTGCTGCGCAACGTGTTCACCGACCGCGACGAGCGCCGCCTCGCCATCGCCATCTGGGCCGCCGGCTTCGCCGCGGGCTCCGCCGTCGGGCCGATCGTCGGCGGCCTGCTGCTCGAGCACTTCTGGTGGGGCTCCGTGTTCCTCCTCGCCGTGCCCGTGCTGGCGCTGCTGCTCGTCCTCGCGCCGATCTTCGTGCCCGAGTCGCGCGACCCTGCACCGGGCCGGCTCGACCCCATGTCGATCGTGCTCGTCATGGCCGCGATGACGCCGGTCGTGTTCGGCATCAAGACGCTCGCGAAGGGCGGTCTGCCGTCGTTGGGCCTCGCCGCGATCGCTGTCGGCCTGCTCATGGCCGTGCTGTTCGTCCGCCGCCAGCTGCGCCGCCCGGACCCGATGCTGGACGTGCGGCTGTTCGCCGTCCCCGCGTTCACGGGCAGCGTCCTGGTCAACCTGCTGTCGGTGTTCTCGCTGGTCGGCTTCCTGTTCTTCGTGTCGCAGGACCTCCAGCTCGTCATCGGGCTCTCGCCGGTGCAGGCGGGGATGGTGCTGCTGCCGGGCACGGTCGCGATGGTCGTGTCCGGGCTGGCCGTGGTGAAGGTGGTGCGCCGGGTGCGGCCGTCGCACGTGGTGGCCGCGGGGCTCGCGATGTCGGCCGTCGGCTACCTGGTCACCGCTCTCGTGGCGGGGCGCGGCGAGTCCGGCTGGCTCGGGCTCGCGTTCGTGGTGCTCGCGATCGGCGTCGGCTCGGCCGAGACGGTCTCGAACGACCTCATCGTCTCGACGGTGCCGGCGGCGAAGGCCGGTGCGGCCTCCGCGATCTCCGAGACGGCGTACGAGGTCGGTGCCGTCCTCGGCACCGCCGTCCTCGGGGGGATCCTCACCGGGTCGTACCACGCGAACGTCGTGGTCCCGTCCGGGCTCTCGGCGGCGGACACCGCCGCGGCGGGCGAGACCCTCGGGGGTGCGACCAGCGTCGCGTCCGGCCTGCCCGGCGGGCAGGCGCAGGCGCTGCTCGACTCCGCGCACGCGGCGTTCGGCAGCGGCGTCGTCGTGACGTCGGCGATCGGTTTCGTCGCCGTGCTCGTCGCGGCCGGGATCGCCCTCACCACGCTGCGCGACGCGCGGTCCTGACCCAGGCGCGACGGCGCCGCCCCGCGAGCAGGGTGGCGTCGTCGGCCGTGTTCCGCGAAGGTGGGACGCGATGACCGACCAGCACGACGAGACGCCCGGCCCCGCCACCCCTCCCGCCCACGCAGCCCGCCCACGACGCACGCCGCCCCGGTGGGTGAGATGGACCCTCGTCTCGGTGGCGGCGGCTCTGGCCTGCCTCGTCTTCGGCGTCACGACGGCGCAGGTGAACCTGAGCCTCGGCCCGCACGAGGCGGTCTATGCCGTCGACACCGACGGCCTGGTCGTGGCCGACCTCGGGCCGCTGGGCACGCTGGAGATCGACTCGCCGCTGCCGCTGGGCCTCGGCCTCGACGTCGTCGTCAAGGAGATCCCCGCCGACCTGTCCGCCGTCAGCCAGGCGGGCACGCTCGACAAGCTCGCGGGCGACCTCCAGAACTACCTGCAGTTCTTCTCCAGCCCGCAGGAGACGGCGAGCACCGTCGCGCGGGCGCTCCTGTGGGACGCAGGCCGGCGTGCGGTGGCCGCCATGCTCGTCGTCGCGGCCGTCGGCGCCGGGGTGCGGCTGCTGCTGGGTGCGGCGCGGCGCCGGGAGCTGTCCGACCGGCTGGCGCCCCGCACGTGGGAGATCACCGCGGGCGTGGCCGTCGGGAGCCTCGTCGTGGTGACGGTGGCGTCCGGGGGAGTGGCGCAGCCGGAGCCGCGGGGGCGGACGGCGTCGCCGGTGTTCGCCGGGACCGCGCTCGAGGGCGCCACGATCACGGGTCGGCTGGCCGGGGTCGTGGACACCTACGGGGGGCAGCTGGTGGACCTGTACCACCAGAACGAGGAGTTCTACGCGGCCGCGAACGACGACCTCGTCGCCGCGTGGGACGCCTGGGACGCCACGCACGTCGATGCCGCGGACGCGATCCAAGCACCCTCGCTGACCTCGGGCTCGTCCGGCACGCCGGACGCTTCCGGCACGTCCAGCCCGCCGTTCTCGGCATCGCCGTCGCCGTCGCCCGCCGACGAGGACCTCGTGACCCTGCTCGTCGTCTCCGACCTGCACTGCAACACGGGTATGACGCCCCTGATCCGCACCACGGCGGAGCGCGCAGGCGCCGACGTCGTCCTCAACGCCGGCGACACCACCATGAACGGCACCTCGGTGGAGAAGGTCTGCGTGGACTCGTTCGCGTCGGCGCCGCCGCGCGGTGTGCCGATGGTCGTGGCGGACGGCAACCACGACTCGCAGGTCACGTCCGCGCAGGAGGCGGCCCGGGGGCAGACGGTGCTCGACGGCAAGGTCGTCGAGGTGAAGGGGGTGCGCATCCTGGGCGACCGCGACGCGCTGGAGACCCGCGTCGGCGGCGGCACCGCGGTGGCCCGCGAGCGCACGCCGGACGAGGAGGCGGCGGACCTCGCCGCCACCGCCTGTGACGACAAGGACGGGGTGGACCTGCTGCTCATCCACACGCCGCCCGTGGGTCTCGACGCCCTCGACACCGGGTGCGTGCCGTTCCAGGTCTCCGGACACACCCACAAGAGGTCGGGGCCGGAGCAGGTGGGGCAGGGCATCCGGTACGTCAGCGGCTCCACGGCCGGTGCGGCGCCGAACCAGCCCACGGTCGGGCCGCTGCACGGCACCGCCCAGATGACGCTGCTGCGCTTCGACCCCGAGGCGCGACGGATGGTCGACGTGCAGGTGGTGAGCGTCACCCCCGGCGGCGACGCGACCGTGGGCGAGCGGGAGCCCGTCCCCGAGATCGTGCCGCCGTCCGACGACGCGATGCCCTCGTGACCCCGCTGGACCCGGTCCGGCGGTGCGGCCGCCAGCCCGATCACCGCGGCAGTTCCTGTTCAGCGCGGCAGTTCAAGGTGCCGATCTGAACGCGAACTGCCGCGCAGACCGTCACGGGGCTCACGGGCACGGTCCAGAACGTCCCGGATAGGCTCGGGAGCGTGTCCGAACCCGCGCTGCCCGCCCGTGCCGATGACCACACCGTGGACCCGAACGAGCTGACCCCTGTCGCCCAGGACTACCTCAAGGCGGTCTGGTCGGCCCAGGAGTGGTCCGACGAGAAGGTCACCACCGGGCTGCTGGCGGACCGCCTCGGCGTGGGGCCGTCGACCGTCTCGGAGACGGTGCGCCGGCTCACGACGCAAGGGCTGCTGGGCCACGAGCCGTACGGCGGGGTCTGGCTCACCGAGCTGGGCCGCCGCTACGCGCTGGTGATGGTGCGGCGCCACCGCCTGCTGGAGACCTGGCTCGTGCGTGATCTCGGATACGGCTGGGACGAGGTGCACGACGAGGCGGAGGTGCTGGAGCACGCCGTCTCCGACACGCTCGTCGAGCGCATCTCCGCACGGCTCGGCCACCCGGAGCGGGACCCGCACGGCGACCCGATCCCGTTCGCCGACGGCCGCGTGGTGCGCCCCCAGGCGGTCCCGCTGGTCGACCTCGCGGCCGGGGCCACGGGCGTGGTCGCGCGCATCTCCGACGCCGACCCGGAGGCGTTGCGCTACCTGGCGGACCTCGGCATCGACCTCGACCTGCCGGTGCGGCTGACGTCGCGGCGCGAGTTCGCGGGCACGGTCGGCGTCGCGTGGGAGGCGGACGGGCAGCAGAGGTCGGTGGACCTGGGCCTGCTGGCGGCCTCGCGCATCTGGGTCGTGCCCGCGTAGGCTGACCCGGTTCCCCGACGATGTGCGCACGCTGTCCCCGTGCCGCATCGTCGAATCGTTTCGAGCCCGCGGCGGCGTGCTCGACCACACCGCCGAGAGCGAGCGCCCGTGACCCAGACGACCCTCCCGCAGGGGGCGACCTCGCGTGCCCCGCGGCCCGAGCACGTCGGGGCGGCGCTCTTCGCGCTCGCCGCCGGCGGGTTCACCATCGGCACCACGGAGTTCGCCACGATGGGGCTGCTGCCCCAGATCGGGGCGGACCTCGGCGTCAGCGACCCCGTGGTCGGCCACGCCATCACCGCGTACGCCGTCGGCGTCGTGGTGGGCGCGCCGCTGCTGACCGTCGCGGCCGCGCGCATGTCTCGCAAGCGGCTGCTGCTGTGCCTCATGGGCTTCTACACGGTCGCCAACGTCGCGTCGGCCGCCGCGCCCGGCATCGAGACCCTGGTGCTGGGGCGGTTCCTCGCCGGGCTGCCGCACGGCGCCTTCTTCGGCGTGGGCGCCGCGGTCGGCGCCGCGGTGGCCGGGCCGGGGCGCAGGGGGCACGCCGTCTCGATGATGATGACCGGGCTGACGGTCGCGAACGTCGTGGGCGTGCCGCTGTCCACCGCGGTCGGCCAGAGCCTCGGATGGCGTGCCGCCTTCGTCGTCATCGGCGCGCTGGGTGCCGTCACCCTGCTCGGCATCTGGCGCTTCGTCCCGGAGCGTGGAGCCGTCGACTCCAGCGTCCGGCAGGAGCTCGCCACGCTTCGCAACGGGCCGCTGTGGATCTCGTTCGCGGCGGGTGCCATCGGCTTCGGCGGGCTGTTCGCGGTGTACACCTACGTCGCGCCGACGGTCACGAAGGTCGCCGGCATGTCCGAGGCTGCCGTGCCGTGGGTCCTCGCCGTCTTCGGCGTCGGTATGACGGTCGGCACCCTGCTGGGTGGCCGCCTCGTGGACCGCAACGTGCTGCGGACCGTGGTCGGCGGGTTCGTCGCGACCGCCCTCTCGCTGGTCGTGTTCGCCGTCGCCGGCACCTCGCCCGTCCCCGCCGTGCTGGGACTGTTCCTGCTGGCCGTGACGTCGCAGGTCCTCGGGCTGGCCATGCAGACCCGGCTCATGGACCTCTCGCCGCGGGCCCAGTCCCTCGGTGCCGCGCTGTGCCACTCCGCGCTGAACATCGGCAACGCGAGCGGTGCGTTCTTCGGCGGCCTCGTCATCGCCGCGGGCTACGGCTATCTCGCCCCCGCGTGGGTCGGTCTCGCGCTCACCCTCGTCGGGCTGGCGATGGTGCTCGCGTTCGGCCGGCAACGGGTCGCGCACGCCGGCTGACCGCCCCACCCACCCGCCCCCGAGGAGACCGATGACGCCGCCCGTCCCAGATCTCGTCCAGCACACGTCGCCCGAGGGCGTTCCTCCCGCGCTGGTCGAGGCACTCACCGACTGCTGGGTGGAGGTCACCGACGCCGGCGGCGCGGCCGGCTTCCCGTTCGCCCCCGTCGACCCGGCGCGGGTGCGGCTCGCCGTGGAGGCAGTGGTGCGAGCGCTCGACGACCGCAGCGCGCGCCTCCTGTGCGCGGTCGTCCCCGGGCGCCTCGTCGGCTGGCTCGTGGTCCGGCGCGCGCTCGACCCGCTCGTCGCGCACTGGGGGACCGTGCACCACGTGCAGACCCGCCCCGACGTCCGCGGGCAGGGCGTCGGGGCCGCGCTGATGCGTGAGGCACGGCGCGTCGCGCGTGACGAGATGGGCCTGGAGCAGCTCCGGCTGTCGGCCCGCGGGGGGATGGGACTGGAGTCGTTCTACGAGCGCTGCGGCTGGGTCGAGGTCGGCCGGTGGCCGGGCGCGCTCCGCCTCGGCGAGGGAGACGACCGGGACGAGGTCCACATGCTGCTCCGGCTGCGCGAGGTCGTCGAGGCGCCGTCCACCGACCTCAGGATGGTGAGGTACGGTCGCGCCCGTGAGCCCGAGCGTGCGTGACGAGACCCACGACGACGACATCGACGGGGTGGCCGGCGCGGCCCCTGCCGTCGGCCTGCGCGGCCTGACCGCCCGAACCTACGGCGTGCTGCTGACCGTGCTGGGCTCGATCGGCTTCGGCGCCGCGTCGTGGCTCGCGATCGAGGAGTACCTCAAGCTGCTGGACCCGAACCGGGTCACGAGCTGCAGCTTCAACGTCTTCCTCGACTGCGGCGTCGCCATGATGTCGTGGCAGGGCACGCTGCTCGGCTTCCCCAACCCGTACCTCGGTGTCGCGGCGTTCCCCGTCGTGATCACCACGGGCGTGGTGCTGCTCGCCGGCGCGCGGCTGCCGCGCTGGTACCACCGGTCGCTGCTCGCGGTGACGGTGGTCGCGCAGCTGTTCATCTTCTTCCTGATGTGGACCAGCTTCTACGCCCTCGTGCGGCTGTGCCCCGCGTGCATGGTCGTGTGGACGATCGTGTGGCCGCTGCTGTGGTTCCAGGTGGTGCACGCGTTCCGGGAGGGTCACCTGCCCGCGGGCGAGGGCCTGCGGCGCGCCGTCGTGCGCAACCGCGGGCTGGTGCTGCTCATCGGCTACGTCGTCGCGGTGGGCTGGCTGCTGGTGGCCGTCGGCGGGCCGCTCGTCGACTCCTTCGGGGTGTGAAAAACCGGCCGGGGCCAGCATCTCCGGCCGGTAGACTCAGCGGGTGAGCACGCCCGACACCGCACCCGCCCGATCCGAGGCTCCGACCGAGCCCGTCCACCGCTACACGCCCGCCCTCGCCCAGCAGATCGAGGAGCGCTGGCAGGACCTGTGGGAGGAGCGCGGCACCTTCTGGGCGGCCAACCCGGGCGGCGCGCTCACGGACGGCGACGGCGAGCACGGCTCGGGCAAGCCGTTCTTCATCATGGACATGTTCCCGTACCCCTCGGGGGCGGGGCTGCACGTGGGGCACCCGCTGGGATTCATCGCGACGGACGTCGTCGGGCGCTACCGGATGATGAACGGCGACAACGTGCTGCACGCCATGGCCTTCGACGCGTTCGGCCTGCCGGCGGAGCAGTACGCCGTCCAGACGGGCGAGCACCCGCGGCTGGTGACCGAGCGGAACATCAAGGTGTACCAGCGGCAGCTGCGGCGCATGGGCCTCGCGCACGACCCGCGCCGGAGCTTCGCGACCATCGACAGCGACTACGTCCGCTGGACGCAGTGGATCTTCCTGCAGATCTTCGACTCCTGGTACGACACCGAGGCGGACGGCGGCAAGGGCCGCGCCCGCCGCATCGCCGAGCTGGAGGCGGAGTATGCCTCGGGCGCCCGCGCGCTGGCCGACGGCCGCGCCTGGTCCGACCTGAGCGACCTGGAGCGCCGCGACGTGCTGGATTCACAGCGCCTGGCGTACGTCGACGAGTCCGTCGTCAACTGGTGCCCGGGCCTGGGCACCGTGCTGGCCAACGAGGAGGTCACGGCCGACGGCCGCTCCGAGCGCGGCAACTTCCCCGTCTTCCAGCGCGAGCTGCGCCAGTGGAAGATGCGGATCACCGCCTACGCCGACCGCCTGACCGACGACCTGGCGCTGATCGACTGGCCCGAGAAGGTCAAGTCGATGCAGCGCAACTGGATCGGCCGCTCCACGGGCGCGAACGTCCGGTTCGACGTCGTCGGCACCGCCGACCACGACGCGGCCGGCGCGGGCGCGCAGGTCGAGGTCTTCACCACCCGCCCGGACACGCTGTTCGGCGCGACGTTCATGGTCGTGGCGCCCGAGCACCCGCTGCTGGACGAGGTGCCCGCGGCCTGGCCCGACGGCACGCGCAGCGTCTGGACCGGCGGGCACGACACCCCGGTCGAGGCCGTGGCCGCGTACCGCCGCGAGGCGGCGTCCAAGACCGCCGTCGAGCGACAGGCCGACGCGGGGAAGAAGACCGGCGTCTTCACCGGCCACCTGGCCGTGAACCCCGTCAACGGTGCCACCGTGCCGGTGTTCACCGCCGACTACGTGCTGATGGGCTACGGCACCGGCGCCATCATGGCGGTGCCGGGCGGCGACCAGCGCGACTTCGACTTCGCCGAGGCGTTCGAGCTGCCCGTGATCCGCACCGTGGAGCCCGCCGGCGGCCTGCCGGAGGACTTCGCCGGCGCGTACACGGGCGACGGCGTCACCGTGAACTCCGCCAACGACGAGATCAGCCTGGACGGGCTGGGCGTGGCGGAGGCCAAGGAGAAGGTCGTCGCGTGGCTGCAGGCCCGCGGTGCCGGCGAGGGCACCACCACGTACCGCCTGCGCGACTGGCTGTTCAGCCGCCAGCGCTACTGGGGCGAGCCGTTCCCCGTCCTGTGGGACGACCAGGACCGCCCGGTCGCGATCCCCGCCCACCTGCTGCCCGTCGACCTGCCCGAGGTGCCGGACTTCGCGCCGCGCACGTTCGACCCGCAGGACGCCGACTCCAACCCCGAGGCACCGCTGGGCCGCAACGACGAGTGGGTGCACGTCACCCTGGACCTGGGCGACGGGCCGAAGTCCTACCGCCGCGACACCAACACCATGCCCAACTGGGCCGGGTCGTGCTGGTACTACCTGCGCTACCTGGACCCGACGGACTCCACCGACGGGCCGTCGGAGGGCACCGCCGTCGTCGACCCCGAGCTGGAGTCGTACTGGATGGGCCCGCGCCACAACGCGACCTCCGGGCCGGCCGGCGGCGTCGACCTGTACGTGGGCGGCGTGGAGCACGCCGTGCTGCACCTGCTGTACGCGCGCTTCTGGCACAAGGTGCTGCTGGACCTGGGCTACGTCTCCTCGGTGGAGCCGTTCGGCAAGCTGTTCAACCAGGGCTACATCCAGGCGTACGCCTACACCGACTCCCGCGGCGTCTACGTGCCCGCCGGCGAGGTCGAGGGAGACGAGCAGACCGGCTTCACGTACCAGGGCGAGACCGTCAACCGTGAGTACGGGAAGATGGGCAAGTCCCTGAAGAACGTCGTCACGCCGGACGAGATGTACGAGCAGTACGGCGCCGACACCTTCCGCGTGTACGAGATGTCGATGGGCCCCCTGGACCTGTCGCGGCCGTGGGAGACGCGCGCCGTCGTCGGCTCGCAGCGCTTCCTGCAGCGGCTGTGGCGCAACGTCGTGGACGAGGAGACGGGCGCGCTGGTCGTCACCGACGACGAGCCGGACACCGCCACGCTGCGGGCGATGCACCGGGCGATCGCGGACGTCCGCGTCGAGATGGAGCACATGCGGCCCAACACGGCGATCGCGAAGCTCATCACGTACAACAACCACTTGACGTCCCTGGACCGGGTGCCCCGCTCGGCGGTCGAGCCGCTGGTGCTGATGGTCGCGCCCATCGCCCCGCACATCGCGGAAGAGCTGTGGCAGCGGCTCGGGCACGAGGGCTCCCTGGCTCGGCAGCCGTTCCCGACCGCGGACGAGCAGTACCTGGTCGAGGACACGGTGACCTGCGTCGTCCAGGTCAAGGGCAAGGTGCGTGGGCGCCTGGAGGTGCCGCCGACCATCTCGGACGCGGACCTGGAGGCGGCCGCCCTGGCGGAGCCGAACGTGGTCCGCGCGATCGACGGTGCCCCGGTGCGCAAGGTGATCGTGCGCGCACCGAAGCTCGTCAACATCGTCGTCTGAGCTTGTCGACGCCGTCGCCGCGCACCCGTCCCGCGGGCTCGCGCCTCGAGGGTGCCCTGGCGCGCAGCCAGGGCGCCTTCGGCACGCCCGCGCTCGCCCTCCTGCACCGCAAGGAGGGGCCCCTGGTCGTCGCCCTGCTCGCGCTGATCTTCACGCCCGGCCGTGCGACGGTACCCACCGAGCAGATGCACGTGGAGGTCGAGGACCTGCTCGCCGAGGCGCGGGTCGCCGGCCACGACGTGCCCGACGACGCCGCCCGGGCGCTGTGCTCCCGCTGGGTGGCGGGGCGCTGGCTCGTGCGCGCGCTCGACGACGACGGCGTCGAGCAGTACCAGGTGAGCTCGCACGCGGCCGAGGCGCTCGCCTTCGTCGACCGCACCCAGGGTGCGCGAGCCCTGGTGAGCGAGTCGCGCATCCGCACCCTCCTCGTCGCGCTGGACGGGCTCGCGCGGGACGCCCGCCCCGACCGCGAGTCGCAGCAGCGGGCGCTGCGCGAACAGGTGGCACGCGCGCGCGACGAGATCGCCGCGGCGGAGGCGGAGCTCGCGCGGCTCGAGGCCGGCGGCCCCGTCGTGCAGGCGCCCACGGAACGGCTGGTCGAGCAGTTCGACAACGTCGCCGCCCTGGTGCGCGAGCTCCCGGCCGACTTCGCCCGCGTGGCCGAGTCCATCGCGGAGCTGCAGCGCAGCATCGTCACCAGCCTGCGCCAGGACGAGCGGCCGACCGGAGAGGTGCTCGGCGCCTACCTGGAGGCGTCCGACTCGCTGATGCAGCGCACGCCCGAGGGACGGGCGTTCTCCGGCGCCATGGAGCTGCTCCGCGACCCGCAGCTGCTCGGCCAGGTCGACGAGCGGGTCCGGGCCGTGCTGGCGCACCCGTTCGCGGCCGACCTCCCACCGGACCGCCGCGAGGTCGTCCGTGCCCTGCACTCCCAGCTCCTCACCGCCGTCGACGGCGTCCTCGACGCCCAGGCGCGGGCGTCACGGACCATCACCCAGCAGCTCACCGTCCACAACCCGCTGCGCGACCGTGAGCTCGACGCCGCCCTGCGGGAGGCGACCGCCGCCATGGCGGAGTGGTTTCCGGAGTCGGGCCGTGCCGCACGCGTCGAACCCCTGCGCTGGCTCGAGCGAGCACGCCTCGGGCGGTTCCGCGCCCAGCTGCACGACCTGCGGCCCGACGCGCTCCCGGACCCGCTGACCGACCTCGACCTCGCCGACCACGACCCGGCCGAGGGTGCGCAGGCGCTCGGCGGACTGCTCGGCATGGGCGGCCCCCGCTACGACGAGACCACCGCGCACGCCGCACGGGTCCTGCGTGAGCGCGGCGACGCCACGGCCGACGAGGTGTTCGCCGCGGCGCCGCCCGAGCTGCGGCGCCCCGTCGAGCTGCTCGGGTACCTCGAGCTCGCCGTGCCCGGGGCGCTCGACGCGGCGCTCGCGGACGGGGACGTACCGGCCGACCGGCTGCGGCGGGTGACGACGGTGCGGGCCGACGGCAGCACCCGCGAGCTGGTCGTGCCGCAGGTGCCGATCGAGGTACCGACCGAGGTGCAGGACGACACGCTCGCCCGCCACGACGAGGAGGACGCATGACCGACACGACCACGGGGCCGGCCTCCGAGGCGACGGCCGGGACCGCGCACGGGGCGGCCTCGTTCGTCGAGGCGCCCGCGATCGCCGACGACAACCCCGCCCTGTTCGCGGGTGACACGGGCGTCCTGCCCTACGAGGCCCGCCGCGCCCTGGCGCTGGTGCTGCAGCGGCGCTACCTGTCCGCTGCCGCGCACCCTGCGGAGTGGAAGGCGCTGCTGGCGCACCAGAACGTGCTCGCCTCCCGCTGTCACGACCTGTTCGTGGAGCTCGTCGTGGACCGGGACTACGAGATCGCCTACAAGCGGCAGGTGCGGGAGCCGGGCCTGAGCATCCCCGTACTGCTGAAGGACGAGCCGTACAAGCGCGTCGAGACGCTGCTCATGCTGTTCGCGCGCAACCGGTTCCGGCAGGAGCAGGGCGCAGGGGAGCGGGCCGCGCACGTGGATGCCGAGGAGCTGGTGGACTACGCGCTCGGCTTCCTGGCCGCCGACGAGACCAACCTGGCGGCACGCCGCCGCGAGATCGACAACGCGGTCGCCACGCTCGTGCGCGAGCACGTGCTCGACGAGGTCGCCGAGGGCAGGTACCGGGTCCAGCCGGTGGTGGAGATCTTGCTGCCGGTGGACCGGTTGCGGGAGCTGACGTCGTGGCTTCGCGGTCCTGCCGCGGTCGCGCCGTCGGACGGACGCGCCGGGGCCACCGACGACGAGGCAGACGAGGTCGGCGAGGTCGACGAGACGGACGCGGTGGACGCGGTGGACGCGGTGGACGAGGACGAGGAGGCCCGCGCATGACGGTCACGAGCGACGCGGCGGAGCAGACCGCCGCCCCGCGCATGCAGCAGTCGCTGTTCGGGCTGATCCCGACGGCCTCGGACGGGCGGCAGTGGACGGCCCGGTCCATGCAGCTGGTGAGCTGGGGCGGGTACCACGGCTACCACGAGGTGCGGTTCGCGGGGACGACGACGCTGCTCACGGGAGCGTCCGGGTCCGGCAAGTCCACGCTGCTCGACGCGTACATCGCGCTGATGATGAGCCACACGACGCCGTTCAACGGCGCGTCCAACACGGCGACGAGCGGACGTGCCCGCGGCCAGGAGCAGCGCAACATCGTCTCGTACGCCCGCGGCAAGCTCGACGAGGAGCGCAGCGCCGGGGCGGCGCGAGCCAAGGACCGCGTGCTGCGGGGCGAGACGTCGGACACGTGGTCGGCCATCGCGATGACCTGGTCCTCGCAGGCGGGGGAGCGGTTCACCGCCCTGCGTGCGTGGTACGTGCCCCGCGGGGCGCAGCGAGCGGACGAGACGGTGGCCGTCCGCGCCGTCGTCGACGCCGACTTCAGCCTGCGGGCGCTGGAGCCCCTGGTGGCGCAGCGGTTCGCCAAGGCCGGGCTCACGGCGGCCGGGCTGACGACGTTCGACACCGACAAGGCGTTCGCCACCCGCCTGCACGCCGCGCTCGGCATCGGCGCCGCCGGCGACGGCGAGAAGGCGATGCAGCTGCTCGGACGCATCCAGGCCGGCCAGCAGATCACCACGGTCGACTCGCTCTACAAGGCGATGGTGCTCGAGGAGCCGGAGACGATCCGGGTGGCGGAGCGCGCCGTCGAGCACTTCGACGAGCTCAGCGAGGCGCGGGCCGAGATGACGACCGCGCAGCGTCAGGTCGAGGTGCTGCGCCCGATGCTCGAGCACCGGGCGGCGATCGACCAGGCTGCCGCCGCGGCGCGGCTGGTGGACGAGCTCGGTCTCGACGGCGGCCCGGACGGCGCCGTCACTCCGTTCACCGCCTGGCGCGACCGCACCCAGCTCGACCTGCTCCGAGCGGCCGAAACCGAGAACCGCGCGCAGCACAAGGCGGCGGCCGAGCGGGTCGCCGTCGCCGACGAGCGGCTCGGTGCGGCCGACGCCGAGCTGGAGCAGGTACGCGCCGACCAGCGGCGCAACGGTGGGGACGCCATCGAGGCGGCGGAGCGCGACGTGCGCACGGCAGAGCAGCGGCTCGCCGAGACGCGCCGTGCCCGCGCGGAGCTCGAGGGTCACCTGGCGCCGCTGGAGCGTGACATCGGCACCCGGCGCGAGCTGGACGCCCTGCACGCCGACGCCAGGCGCTACCTGGACGAGCGGGACACGCACACGGACGCGCTCTCCGAGGCCGTGGTCGAGGCGGCCGCGCGCGAGAAGGAGGCCGGCCGGGCGCTGGCCGAGCTCGAGCGCGAGGAGGCCTCGCTCAAGGCGCGGCGCGGCAACGTGCCGCGCGAGCTGCACGAGGCGCGCGAGGCCCTCGCCCGTGCCGCGGGGATGCGCGCCGACGACGTCCCGTTCGTCGGCGAGCTCCTGGAGGTCCGCGGCGAGTACGAGCCGTGGCGCGACGCCGTCGGCCTCGCCCTGGGCGGCTTCGCCGTGACGATGCTCGTCGACGACGCGCGCCTCGACGCCTTCCGCGCCGCGATCGACGCGGTCCGGTCCCCGGTGCGGGTGCGCTTCGAGGGCGTGCCGACCGGGCTGCCCCTGCACGAGGAGACCGACCGCGCGCTGCTGCCCGGCCGGCTCGAGGTCAAGGCCGGGCCGTTCGGCGGCTGGCTCGCGGGACGGCTGGCCGAACGGTTCGCCTACGTCTGCGTCGACGACCCGGCCGAGCTGGCGCGCCACGACCTGGCGCTCACCCGGACGGGCCAGACGTCCGAGGGGCGCCGCGGCGCGCACGGCGGCCAGGGCAGGGCGTCGGTGCTGGGCTTCAGCAACCACCGCCGGCTGGAGCAGCTCGCCGAGCAGATCGGCGCGGCGCACCAGGAGCTGCGGCAGGCGTCGGAGGCCCTGGCGGGCGCCCGGCTGCGGCAGAAGGGCGAGGCGGACCACTTCGTCGCGTACTCCCACGCGCTGCGCGCCTCCTGGGACGACGTCGACGTCCACGGCGCCGAGGGTCGGCTCGCGGAGCGTCGCGAGCGGCTCGAGGCGCTCGTCGCGGGCTCCGACGTGCTGCGTGAGCTCAAGGCGGACGAGGACGCCCTGCGGGCCCGCATCACCGAGCTCCACCGCGAGCGGGCGGCAGCGCAGCACCGCGTCACCGAGCTGGGCGCCGCGTGGGAGCAGATCAGCGATCTCGTGGACCAGGTCGCGGACTCCGTCGAGCGTGCCGACGCGGACGGCGTCGAGCCCACGCCCGAGCAGGAGCGGCGCCTCAGCGAGCTGATGACCCAGGTCGGCTGGTCCGGGGTGGCGGGCGCCCCCGGCGGCGGGCTCGCCGACCTCACCACCGCCGTGGCGGCCGTGGTGCGCGAGCTGCGCCACGAGCAGGAGGCAGCGGTCGAGGCGGAACGTGCTGCGCGTGCGGCCCTCCGGGCGCTGTTCGAGCGGTTCAACGACACGTGGCCCGACCCCAACCGGACCGCGGACCCGGACGCCGCGTACGCGGACTTCCTGCGGATCTTCGAGGAGCTCGAGTACCAGCAGCTGTACCGCCTGCGCGACCGGTGGTCGGCGCACCTGCGGCAGATGTCCGGGGACCAGCTCACCCGCCTCAACAACGGCATCGCGCAGGCGGTGGCGGAGATCCGGGACCGCATGGAGCCGGTCAACGCGATCCTCGCGACGCTGCCGTTCCGCGACGACGGCCACCGGCTGCGCATCACGGCCACGCCCGTCGAGGGCAACGACGTGGCGTCGTTCCGCCGGCTGCTGCGCGAGTTGGCCACCGCGCCGGCCGGTGACGTCCCGCTCGCCGACCACGAGCGCCGCTACGCGCGGATGACGCGTCTCGTCGACCGCATCCGGCCCGACAGCCCGGAGCGGCGCCGGCTGGTGGACGTGCGCGACCACGTGCGCATCAGCGCCGAGTGCGTGGACCTCCAGGGCAACCACGTGAGCGTGTACGACCACATCGCCGGCAAGTCGGGCGGCGAGTCGCAGGAGCTCGTGGCGTTCATCGTCGGAGCCGCGCTGCGCTACCAGCTCGGCGACGCGGGTGCCGAGCGGCCCCGCTACGCGCCCGTCTTCCTCGACGAGGCGTTCATCAAGGCCGACGCCCGGTTCGCGGGGCGCGCCGTCGGCGCGTGGCGCGGCCTCGGCTTCCAGCTGGTGGTGGGCGCCCCGCTGGACAAGGTGAGCGCGCTGGAACCGCACGCCGACGTCGTCCTGCAGGCCATCAAGGACGCCACAGGGCGCTCGCGGCTGGTGACGCTCGTCGGGGCGTGAGGTGCCGCGACACCGGTCGGCGCGACAGGGATCCGCGGCCCCGCACCGAGCGGCAGGTCGTCCGACCTCGGATCAGCCCGGCTCGGGCAGCGAGCGGGACGTCGACGGGGCGGTAGCCAGCGGGACCAGCACCTCCAGGAGGAGCCGGTCCACGTAGGCGGGGTCGATCTCGGCGCCCTCGACGACCTTGCGGTAGGAGACGAGCGCCGGGACCACCGTGCTCACCAGGTCGAGGTCGCGGTCGGCCGGCACCTCCCCGCGGTCGCGGGCGCGCTCGAGGAGCGCTCGCATCTGCTGGACCTTCGGCCGCACGAAGCTCGCGTGGAACTGCTGGGCGATCTCCGGGTCGCGACGGACCTCCGCCATCAGGCCGGGGATCAGGCGGTCGGTGGCCGCGTTCTTGCGGGCGCGCCGCAGCTGCTCGAGCGCCCGCAGGTCGCCCTCGAGCGAGCCGGTGTCCGGGACGTCCGCGGGGTCCAGGTCGTTCCCCAGCCCGCAGGTCACGGCGTCGACGGCGAGGTCCGACTTGGTCGTCCAACGGCGGTAGAGCGTGGCCTTGCTCGCTCCCGCGCGCCCGGCGACGGCGTCCATCGTCATGCCCTCGTAGCCGACCTCGGCGAGGAGCTCCCGGGCGGCGTCGAGGATCGCGACGTCGCGGGACGCGTCGCGGGGTCGCCCGCCGCGCACGACGGGAGCGGTCGGTGCGTCGTCGACGACGTCGTCGGCGGCCTTCATGGTGGTCCTTCCGTCCGTTCCTCGGCCTCCGGCTCGCCTCCCGGGCGGGTGTTCGCTCTGGGTGAACTGTCGGAGTATTTCGATACTCAGCGGTTTCGAAACTGCTGAGTACCGCTTAGGGTCGATCGTACCCGCGCCGGCACGTCCGGCGGCCGGGTCCCTCCGTCCCCTCGGGAGCACCCTTCATGACCACCCCTCCGGCGCCCTCGCGCGCCGCCACGGATCCTCGCCGTTGGCTGGTCCTGGCCACGGTCGCCATCGCACAGCTCATGGTCGTGCTCGACGCGACCATCGTGAACATCGCCATGCCCTCCGCCCAGGCCGAGCTCGGCTTCAGCGACAACGACCGCCAGTGGGTCGTCACCGCCTACGCCCTCGCGTTCGGCAGCCTGCTGCTCCTCGGTGGCAGGCTCTCGGACCTGCTCGGGCGTCGGCGCACGTTCCTCGTGGGGCTCGTCGGCTTCGCCGTCGCGTCCGCGCTCGGTGGTGCGGCCCAGAGCTTCGAGATGCTCGTGGCCGCCCGCGCGCTCCAAGGCGTCTTCGCCGCCGTCCTCGCCCCGTCCGCCCTCTCGCTCCTGACCACCACCTTCACCGAGCCGGCCGAGCGCGGTCGGGCGTTCGGCGTCTTCGGCGCGATCGCCGGCGTGGGCGGAGCGGTCGGCCTGCTGCTCGGCGGCTTCCTCACCCAGAACTTCGACTGGCGCTGGAACCTCTACGTCAACCTCGTCTTCGCGGCGATCGCCGTCGTCGCAGGGCTCGTCCTGCTGCCTCGCCACGAGCAGGTCCGCCGCCAGCGGCTCGACGTCCCCGGTGTCGTCCTCGGCTCGGGCGGACTGTTCCTCCTGGTGTACGGCTTCTCCCAGGCGGAGCCCCAGGGCTGGGACTCGCCCTGGACGTGGGGCCCGCTCGTCGCCTCCGCCGTGCTCCTGGTGGCGTTCGCCCGCTGGCAGGGACGCACGGCGCAGCCGCTGCTGCCGCTGTCCATCGTCCGCGACCGCGACCGCGCAGGGTCGTACGTCGGCATCTTCGTCGCCGGAGTGGGCATGTTCGGCGTCTCCCTGTTCCTGACGTACTACCTGCAGGCGACGATGGGCTACGACCCGATGCGCACCGGCGTGGCGTTCCTGCCGATGGTGGTGGCGACGATCGCCGCTGCCCAGGTCGCCACCAACCTCACCCTGCCCCGCCTGGGTGCCAAGGTGCTGGTCCCCGCCGGCCTCGCGAGCGGCGCGGTCGCGATGGCCTGGCTCTCGCGCCTCGACGTCGACAGCACGTACGCCTTCGGTGTCCTGCCGGGGCTCGTGCTCCTCGGCATCGGCATGGGCAGCGTGATGCCGCCGTCGATCCAGACGGCGACGAGCGGTGTCCAGGGGCCGTACGCGGGCGTGGCGTCGGCGATGGTCTCGACGTCCCAGCAGGTGGGCGGCGCGGTCGGGACGGCCGTGCTCAACACGCTCGCGGCGACCGCCGCGACGACGTACGTCGCCGACCACCTCCCGACCACGCCCGCCGTCGTGGCCCAGGCCGCGGTGCAGAGCTACGACCTCGCCTTCACCTGGTCGGCCGGGATCTTCCTGTGCGGCGCGCTGCTGACGGGCGTGCTCTTCCGGACCCGGGGCGCGCGCGACCGCCGGGCGGCGTCGGCCGCCGCCCAGGTCGGCACGGCCCCCACGCCCGCCCCGGTCGCCGGCGCGGCGCAGCCTGCCCGGGCCTGAGCCGTCCGGAAGGCCTGCCGTGCGGCCCGGCCGTCGTCCCACGCGGGGACGGCGGCCGGGCCCGTGTGTAGGGTCATGACGTGACCGAGACCACGCCTCTGATCACCAGCCCGGAGCCGACCGTCGAGGGGTTCGTGCGCGAGTACCTGCGCGAGCTGAACTTCTCGCAGGGCACGATCCTGGAGCGGGCCACGCCCAACGACCAGTACCTCGCCCTCGCGCGCACGGTGCGGCACTATCTGATGTCCCGGTGGATGCAGACCACGGTGAGCCAGTACCGCACCCAGACCAAGGCGGTGGCCTACCTGTCGGCGGAGTACCTCCTGGGGCGTCAGCTCGACAACGCGCTCATCGCGACGGGGCTGGAGGAGGTCGCCGTCGAGGCGCTCGCGAGCCTCGGCATCGACCTCGACGAGCTGCGCGCGGTCGAGGTCGAGCCTGGCCTCGGCAACGGCGGCCTGGGTCGCCTCGCCGCGTGCTTCGTCGACTCCCTCGCGACGATGAGCGTGCCGGCGATCGGGTACGGCATCCGGTACGAGTACGGCATCTTCCGGCAGACCTTCACCGACGGACGTCAGGTGGAGGAGCCGGACAACTGGCTCGACAACGGCGCGCCGTGGGAGTTCGCGCACCCCGAGCACGAGGTCACCGTCGGGTTCGGCGGGCACACCGAGAAGTACACGGACGACGGCGGCCGCGAGCGCTCCCGGTGGGTGCCGGGGTGGCAGGTGCTCGGCGTCCCCTACAACTACATGGTGCCGGGCTACCGGAACGGGCGGGTCAACACGCTGCGGCTGTGGAGCGCCCGGGCGACGCACGCGTTCGACCTCAAGATCTTCAACTACGGCGACTATGCCGAGGCGGTCCGCTCGCAGACGTTCGCGGAGAACATCTCCAAGGTGCTGTACCCGGAGGACTCCACGCCGCAGGGCAAGGAGCTGCGGCTGCAGCAGCAGTACTTCTTCGTCGCGTGCTCGATCCGCGACTTCCTCGACCAGCTGCTCCCGCCGGGCTTCGACCTGCACGACCTGCCCGACCGCATCGTCTTCCAGCTCAACGACACCCACCCGGTGATCGCGATCCCCGAGCTCATGCGGATCCTCGTGGACGAGCGCGGCTTCGAGTGGGACGACGCCTGGCAGGTGACGCAGCGCTGCTTCGCGTACACGTGCCACACGCTGCTGCCCGAGGCCCTGGAGGTGTGGCCGGTGGAGCTGGTGGGGCGGCTGCTGCCTCGCCACCTGGAGATCATCTACCGGATCAACGAGGAGTTCCTGGCGCAGGTGCGCGAGCGCTCCGGCGGCGACGAGCTCCTGGTGCGGCGCATGTCGATCATCGCGGAGCACCCCGAGCGGTCGGTGCGGATGGCGTACCTCGCGACCGTCGGAGGTGCGAAGGTCAACGGCGTGGCCGAGCTGCACTCGCAGCTGCTGCGCGACAAGGTGCTCGCCGACTTCGCCGCGTTCTGGCCGGAGAAGTTCACGAACGTCACGAACGGCGTCACGCCGCGACGCTTCCTCAAGCTCGCCAACCCGGGGCTGTCGGCGCTGGTCACCGAGGCGATCGGCGACGGCTGGGTCACCGACCTCGACCGGCTGCGGGAGCTCGAGCCGCTCGCCGACGACGCCGAGTTCCGCCGTCGGTTCCGCGAGGTGAAGGCGGCGAACAAGGATCGGCTGGTGTCGTTGCTCGCGGCCCGCGACGGCATCGACATCGACCCGGCCACGATGCTCGACGTCATGGTCAAGCGCCTGCACGAGTACAAGCGCCAGCTCCTCAAGCTGCTGCACGTCGTGACGCTCTACGACCGGATCACGTCCGGGGAGCTGGCCGTGCAGGACGTCACGCCGCGCACGGTCGTGTTCGGCGCGAAGGCCGCGCCGGGCTACGTGATGGCCAAGGAGATCATCGCGCTGATCAACCACGTCGGGGCGGTCGTCAACGCGCACCCCGACGTCTCGACGGTGCTGCGCGTCGCGTTCCCGGCGAACTACAACGTCACCGTCGCCGAGACCCTCATCCCGGCGGCCGACCTGTCGGAGCAGATCTCGCTGGCAGGCAAGGAGGCGTCCGGGACGGGCAACATGAAGTTCGCCCTCAACGGCGCCCTGACCATCGGCACCGACGACGGCGCGAACGTCGAGATCCGGCAGCTCGTGGGCGACGAGAACTTCTTCCTGTTCGGCCTCACGGAGCCGGAGGCGAGCGCCATGGCGGAGGCCGGCTACCGCCCGTCGGCCTACTACGAGGAGAACGCCTCGTTGCGGCGCGCGCTCGACCTCGTCGCGCGGGGCACGTTCTCCGGGGGTGACGCGTCCGTCTTCGAGCCCGTCGTGTCCAACCTGCTCAACGAGGACCGGTTCATGGTGCTCGCGGACTACCAGGCCTACCTCGACGCCCAGGAGCGGGTGGAGCGGGCGTACGCCGACCCGGACGCGTGGAGCAGGTCGGCCGTGCTCAACGTGGCGCGCTCGGGGTTCTTCTCATCCGACCGCTCGATGCGTGACTACCTGAGCCGCATCTGGCACGCGGCGCCGCTGACGACCGACTGACGGGGCAGCGGCGACCGGGCGACCCGGTCGGGTGACGACAGGTCGGGCCGCGGTCAGCGCCGCCGGCGCGTGCCGAGGACGGTGCGGGTGATCTCCCGTGCCAACGTCGTGCCGACGGTCGTGAGGATGGCGTCCACGGGACTGCGGGAACCCCGCTCCGTGGTGCCGGACGGCCGGGTCCTGCGGGAGCCCGCGCCGTCCTGCCGGCGCGCCTGCGCCGCCTCCTTCTCCAGCTCGGCGGCGCGCTGGGCAGCCTCCCGGATCGCGGCGTCCTGCGCGGCGCGTGCCTGCAGCAGCTCGTACGCGGACTCGCGGTCCACGGCCGCGCCGTAGCGGGCCTGGCCGGGCGACGCCGCCACCACGGCGTCGAGCACCTGCTGGGGGGCGGGGTCCATGGACGCCTGCGGAGCCCGGACCCGGGTCCATGCCACAGGGGTGGGGGCGCCCTTCTCGTCGAGCAGGGTGACGACGGCCTCCCCGGTGCCCAGCGACTGCAGCAGCCTCTCGAGGTCGTACGGCGACCTGGGGAAGGTCCTGGCCGCGGCCCGCAGCGCCGTGGCGTCGTCGGGGGTGAACGCGCGCAGCGCGTGCTGGACGCGGTTGCCGAGCTGGGCCAGCACGTCGGCGGGAACGTCCTTGGGGGACTGGGTCACGAAGAAGACGCCCACGCCCTTGCTGCGGATCAGCCGCACCGTCTGGACCACCTGCTGCCGGAAGTCCTTGGAGGCGTCGGTGAACAGCAGGTGCGCCTCGTCGAAGAAGAACACGAGCCGCGGCTTGTCGGGGTCGCCCACCTCCGGGAGCTCCTGGAACAGCTCGGCGAGCAGCCACATGAGGAACGTGGAGAACAGGGCGGGCCGGTCCTGCACCCCCGGGAGCTCCAGCGCCGAGATCAGACCGCGTCCGTCCGGCGCGGTGCGCAGCAGGTCGGCGGTGTCGAACGCGGGCTCGCCGAAGAACACGTCGCCGCCCTGGGCCTGCAGCCCGACGATCTCGCGCAGGATGACCCCGGCCGTCGCGGCGGACACGCCACCGATGCCCTTGAGCTCGTGCCTGCCCTCGTCGGAGGTCAGGTAGGCGACCGTCGACTGCAGGTCCTTGAGGTCGAGCAGCGCGAGCTGCTGTGCGTCCGCCCAGTGGAAGATCAGCTCCAGGCTGGAGGACTGCGTGGCGTTGAGGCCGAGCACCTTGCTCAGCAGCAGGGGTCCGAAGTCGGTGACGGTGGTGCGGATCGGGACGCCGGTACCCAGGCCGCCGAGGGAGTAGAGCTCCACCGGGTACGACGTCGGGGCCCAGCCCTGCCCGATGCTCGCCGCCCGCGCCGCGACCTTCGGGTCGTCCCGGCCGGCGACGGCGAGGCCGGACAGGTCGCCCTTGACGTCCGCCAGGAACACCGGGACGCCCTGGGCCGAGAGTCCCTCGGCCATCCCCTGGAGGGTCTTGGTCTTGCCGGTGCCCGTGGCGCCGGCGACGAGGCCGTGCCGGTTGAGGGTCGCCAGGGGAAAGCCCACCTGGACCGTCGGGTCGGGGGTCGGGTCGCCGCCGAGCGGTCCCGTCAGGAGCGCCCCGAGCGCGAGCGTGGCGCCCTGCGACGCATAGCCCGCGCGCACCTCGTCCGCATATCCCGGTGGTGCCGCGGCCTGCGCGGCCGGCAGCTCGGTCGTGGGCGCGGCGTCGGGCGCGTCCGCGGGTGCCTTCGCCTCGGGTGCCTTCGCCTCGGGCGCCGGGTCGTCGGTGAGCGACGGCGGCGCGGTCCTGTGCGCGGCCTCGGCCGCCTCGAGGGCGGCTTGCGCGGCGGCAGCCCTGGCCTCCGCGGCCTCGGCCGCTGCCTGGGCCGCGGCGGCCCGGAGCGCGGCCAGCCCGGCGTCCTCGGTGGGCGGTGTCCCCTCGGCCATGCGCCGCACGCTAGCGCGGGGCCCGACGAGGTGCGCGGCGAGCGTCGAGAGTCCGGACACAACAGTTGAGAACCGTTCTCACATCTGCTTCACTGAACGCGCACCTGAGAAGCATTCTCAAATGCGGTCCCTCTGTCGATCCTGGAGACACCCATGCCTTCCCCCACCCGCCCGCCGCGCGCCCCGCGTCGCGCCCGCCGCCTGCCGGCGCTCGGCGTCGCCCTGTCCGTCCCGGCGGCGCTCGCCGCCTGCGGCACGGCCGAGCCCGCGGCCGACCCTGCCGCCTCCACCGCCTCCACCGCGGAGACGACGGCGCAGGCCACCGAGGCGGCGGCACCGACGCCGCGCCTGGCCCTCACGTACGACGGCGGCGTCGTCGTCCTGGACGCGCAGACGCTCGACCAGGTGGCCGACCTGCCGCTCGAGGGCTTCACCCGACTCAACCCTGCCGGGGACGGGCGGCACCTGCTCGCCTCCACGACCGGCGGGTTCCGCGCGCTCGACCTCGGCGCCTGGGGGGAGGCCCACGGCGACCATCACCACTACTGGCGCGCGGAGCCGCGCCTCACCGAGGTCACCTACCCCGCCGCAGAACCGGGGCACGTCGTCGTCCACGACGGCCGTACCGCGCTGTTCGACGACGGGACCGGGCAGGTGACGGTACTGGACTCCGCGCACGTGGCCGCGGGTGACGCCCCGGTGCGAGAGCTCACCA
This sequence comes from Isoptericola sp. NPDC055881, assembly GCF_053615895.1. NCBI lineage: Bacteria > Bacillati > Actinomycetota > Actinomycetes > Micrococcales > Promicromonosporaceae > Isoptericola > Isoptericola sp. NPDC055881. The sequence continues at coordinate 12,700 of NZ_JBSHCR010000010.1, read as the reverse complement.
CGCCGTCCGCGCACCACGGCGTCGCCGTGGCGCTCGCCGACGACACGCTGGTCGTCACCGAGGGCACCGAGGAGTCACGGTCGGGCGTGCGCGTCCTGGACGCGGACGGTCACGAGGTGGCGGCGAGCGACGCGTGCCCCGGCGTCCACGGCGAGGCGGTCGCGGCGGACGAGGCCGTCGTCCTCGGCTGCGAGGACGGGGTGCTCGTGTACGCGGACGGCACGCTCACCAAGGTCGACGCGCCCGACGACTACGGCCGCATCGGCAACCAGGCAGGCTCCGAGGCGTCGCCGGTCGTGCTCGGGGACTACAAGGTGGACCCGGACGCCGAGCTCGAGGAACCCACCCGCGTCTCCCTCGTCGACACCCGCACCGGCACGCTGTCGCTGGTCGACCTGCCCGCCAGCTACACCTTCCGGTCCCTCGCCCGGGGCGTCGACGGCGAGGCGCTGGTGCTCGGCACGGACGGTGCGTTGCACGTCATCGACCCCGACGACGGCACGCTCCAGGCGTCGATCCCGGTGATCGACCCCTGGGAGGAGCCCGCGCAGTGGCAGGAGCCGCGCCCAGCCGTGCTCGCGCTCGACGGCTCGGTCTACGTGACCGACCCGGCCACGCGGACGGTGCACGCCGTCGACGTCGAGACCCGCACCGTGTGGCGGTCGACGACCCTGGACGTCGTGCCGAACGAGCTCAGCGGTGTCCCGGGCGGTGCGGAGGCGCCGGGGCAGCACGGTGAGCACGGGGACCACGAGCACGAGTGATCGCTCCGACGCCGCCCGGTGCGCCCGGGCGGCGTCGGTAGACTCCCGCCGATGCTCATCGACCCGCCCGCCGTCCGCGTCGTCACCGACTCGACGGCCTGCCTTCCCGCCGGCACGGCCGGCGTTGACGCGCCCGTCGTCGTCCCGCTCCGTGTCGTCGCGGGGGAGGAGTCGTGGCGCGAGGGCGTGGACATCACGCCGGAGGAGGTCGCCGCCCGGATCGCGCGGGGAGAGCGCCTCAGCACCTCGCAGCCCTCGCCGGGGGAGTTCGCCGCCGCCTACCGGGAGCTCGCCGCAGACGGTGCGCGTGCCGTGGTCGGGGTGCACCTGTCCGGTGACCTGTCCGGCACCGTGCGGGTGGCGGCCGCCGCCGGGCAGCGCAGCATGCTCCCCGTCCAGGCGATCGACTCCCGGACGGTGGCGATGGCCCTGGGCTTTGCCGCGCAGGAGGCCGCCCGGTGCGCAGCCGCAGGTCACGACGCCGTGGCGGTCGCCGCCCGAGCGCGGCAGGTCGCGGCGTCCAGCACCACGATCTTCCTCGTCGACTCGCTGGACCACCTGCGCCGCGGTGGCCGCCTGTCGGCTCCCGCCGCGGCTCTGGGCACCGCGCTGGGCGTGCGGCCGATCCTCACCGTCCGTGACGGGCGGCTCGAGATGGCGCACCGGGTGCGCACGCGGCGGGCCGCGCTGGACCGGCTGGTCGACCTCGCCCTGCACGCTGCCGAGGCGTGCGAGCAGCCAGGGGTCGCCGTGCACCACCTGGGCGTGCCGGACCGGGCCGCAGACCTCGCCGAGCGGCTGCGTGCCGGCAGCGGGGCCGAGCCGGTCGTGACGCCCGTGAGCGCCGTGCTCGGCGCGCACGCCGGGCCGGGGGCGCTCGCCGTGGTCGTCGCCGAGCTCGGCGGACACGATCACGGCGCCGTGCGCTGAGGACACTGCCCCCAGGCCGGCGTCGTCCACAGGAGCCGCCATGGCACCCCACCGCGAGAGGGTGCGAACCTAGCGTCGGCGCGTGACCACGACGCTCCCTCCCGACCCCGCAGCCACCGAGACCGGGCCCGCCACCCCGGGCGCCCCGGACCGCCGGCCGCCCACCGCCGGACCGTCCGCGGCCCTGGACGACGCTGCAGCGCGCCTGCGGGCCTGGCGCGCTGTCCGCGAACCGCCCGGAGCGGCCACCGGACCGCCCGGACCGGAGCGCGCCCCCTCCGTCGAGAGCGCCAGGGACCGGGTCGTTCCGGGTCAGGCGGCGGGTCCCCGGTGGGAGCCCGACGGCGGGGAACCGCTGCCCGACGACGACGGGCCGGCCGACGGGGACGAGCTCGGTGCCCGCCTCCGAGCACGGCGGTCGGCCCGGCACGTGGCCGCCGCGTACGCCGCCGCGCACGGGCACCCGCAGCTCGACGACCACACCGACCACGGCGGTGGCAGGCGTCGATGGTCGCTCGGCCTGCGTGCCGCCGTGGTGGCCTCGGTGGGGGTGCTCGTCGTGGCCGCGGTCGTCGCCGCCCTGGCGATGATGCAGCCCGACGACGTCGTCACCCTCGCCGGAGACGACCGTGGAGCAGTCGGGACAGCGAGCCCCGGCGCCGTCGCGACCCCCGCCCCCTCCGCCGCACCTGGCACGGAGCCGTCCGGGGCGGTCACACCGGTCGACGGCGAGGACCGGGGCGCCGAGACGACGGCGGGCGGCACGGGCACGGGGACCGTCGTGGTGCACGTCGTGGGTGAGGTGCGCGAGCCCGGCCTCGTCACGGTGCCGGCGGGAGCCCGCGTGGCGGACGCCGTCGCTGCGGCGGGCGGCACGACCCGGCGCGCGGACCCGGGGGCGCTCAACCTGGCCCGCGCCGTGGTCGACGGTGAGCAGATCCGGGTGCCGCAGCCGGGGGAGCAGGTCGTGCCCACCGATGCCGGCGCGGGCACCCGGGGCGGCACCGGCGACCTCAGCCGTGCCGACGGCAACGGCGCGGGCGGTCCCGTCTCCCTCAACACCGCGACCGCCGTGGAGCTGGAGGAGCTGCCCGGGATCGGGCCCGCGCTCGCCGGGCGGATCGTCACCTGGCGGGACGAGAACGGTCCGTTCACCAGCGTCGACGAGCTGGACGAGGTGTCGGGCATCGGGCCCTCCGTCCTCGGCCAGGTCCGCGACCTGGTGACCCTGTGACGCGGTCGGCGACGCTCGACCCCCTGGAGCCAGGAGGCGCGGCCGGCCTCGCAAGCCACATGCCGATGGCGGCGCCGGTGGCTCCTCCCCGGCGCGTGGACCTGCGTCTGGTGCCGGCAGCGCTGGTCGCCTGGGGAGCGGCCTGGGCGTGCACGGGCCCCGCGGCCCCCTGGGCGCAGGCCGTCTCCGCCGGCGCGCTCCTTGCCTCCGTGGGCGTGGGAGTGGGTGTGGGCGCGACGCTCGCACGGGCGGTGTCGCGGACACGCCCGCCGCGGGCGGTCCGATCCGTCGGAACCCAGGCTGTCCTCCTGCTGGTCTGCCTCGCTGCCGTCGCCCTGAGCGCGCACGTCCAGACCGCCCGACAGCTCCCCCTGCGGGAGCTCGCCGCCCAGGGGGCCCGCGCGGAGCTGGTGGGCCGGGTCGCGTCGGAGGGGAGGCCAGCGACGTTCGGCACCGGGACCCGGTGGGAGGTCTCCGTGCGGGAGATCTCTGCACGGGGCACGGGCTCCGACGCCACCGGACTCGTCGAGGTCACCTCCGACGGCCCGGCGCCGCGGTACGGGGCCACCGTCGCGGTGGCCGGCGTGCTGCGGTCCCTGCCGGCGGGCGACGGCCCGCTCGCCCGGCTCGCCGCGGCGGGGCCGGTCGTCGAGCGGGCGCCGCCGCACGCGGTGCTACGGACCACCCATGTCCTGCGGTCGGCGCTGCTGGACGTCACCGCGTCCCTGTCACCGCAGGCACGCGGGCTGGTCCCCGGCGTCGCGGTGGGTGACACGACCCGCGTGCCGGACGACGTCGACCAGGCCATGCGCGCCACGAGCCTCACCCACATCACCGCGGTGTCCGGCGGCCACTTCGCGATCGTCGTCGCCACGCTCACCCTCCTGTGCGCGCTGGTGCGGGCTCCACGCGGCGTGCGGGTCGCGGTCGTGGCGCTCGTCGCCGCTGCGTTCGTGCTGCTCGTGCGTCCGGAGCCCAGCGTGCTGCGCGCCGCCTGGACGTGTGCCGCGGCCCTGCTCGGGGTCGCGCTCGGGCGGCCCTCGTCGGGCGCCCCGGCGCTCGCGGCGGCCGCGACGGTGCTGCTCGTCGTGGACCCGTGGATGGCGCGCTCCTACGGGTTCGTCCTGTCGTGCGCGGCGACGGCCGGGCTCGTGCTGCTCGCCGGCCCGCTCGCGCGCCGGCTCGCGCCGTGGACGGGTCGTCCGCTCGCGTTCGCCCTCGCGGTGCCGTGGGCCGCGCAGGCTGCGTGCGGCCCGGTGCTGCTCCTGATCGACCCGCACGTGCCGCTCCTCTCGGTCCCGGCCAACCTGCTGGCGACCCCCGCGCTGGTCCCGGCGACGGTGCTCGGCCTGGTCGCGACCCTCCTTGCGCCGTGGGTGCCCGGGCTGGCCTCCGCGGTGGCCTGGCTGGCGGGGGTCGCCACGGGATGGATCGCCACGGTGGCCACGACGTTCGCCGCCGTCCCCGGGGCGCGCCTGCCCTGGCCTGGCGGGCTCCTGGGTGCCGCGGCCCTGGCGCTCCTGACGGCCACGGGACTGGCCCTCGTGCTGCGTCGCCCGCCTGGGGAGGGCTGGCGACGGGAGTGGCGGGAGGCGGCACCGCGCACGGTGCGGCGGATGCGACGAGGGGTCCGGAGAAGGGTCCGGCGAGCGATGGAGCGCCACGGCAGGGGTCGCGCGTCCGCCGTCGCGGGGCTGGCGGGGCTGGCCGGGCTCGCACTGCTCGCCGCACTCGTCCTGACCGTGCCGCGGCTCGTCGCCGCGGGGCACCGGGCGCCGCCGGACTGGCAGGTGGTCGCGTGCGACGTCGGTCAGGGCGACTCGCTCGTGGTGCGCTCGGGCCCGGCGGCCGCGGTGGTCGTCGACGCCGGACCGGACGGAACCGACGCCGGCCGCTGCCTCGACCGGCTGGGCGTCACCACCGTCGACCTCCTGGTGCTCAGCCACTTCCACGCCGACCACGTGGGCGGGCTGGCCGGGGTGCTGCGCGGCCGCACGGTGACGTCCGCCCTGGTCTCACGTCTCGACGCGCCCGCCGCGCAGGCCGCCGCGGTGCGCGCGGAGCTCGCGGCCGCGCGGGTGCCCGTCCGCACGGCCGCCGCGGGCGACACAGGGACCGCCGGCCAGGTCGCCTGGCAGGTGCTCGCCGCGGCCGGCGGCAGCGCCGACGGCCGAGGTGAGCGCGCGCCTTACGGCCGGACGGGCAGCGGCGAGGCGGACGGGGCGAACGACGCCAGCGTCGCGCTGGAGCTGCGGACGGCTTCGGGGCTCGACGTGGTGGCGCTCGGCGACCTGGAGGAGCCGGGACAGGAGTCGCTGGCCCGCACGCTCGTGGGGACCGGCCGCGCGGCCGACGTCGACGTGGTGAAGATGGCCCACCACGGTTCGCGGTCGCAGTCGAGGGCGCTCGCCCGACTCCTGTCCCCGCGGGTCACGCTCGTGAGCGTCGGGGCCGGCAACACGTACGGGCACCCCACGGACGACGCCCTCGAGCTGTACGGCTCGGTCGGGTCGGCGCTGGTGCGCACGGACGAGTGCGGCACCGCTGCGCTGGTCTCACGGGGGGACGAGATCGGGCTGGCCTGCGGGTAGCGCGGTGGCGGCCGCGTCGGCGGTTCGTGGCAGGCTGGGGGCGTGCCCGCCGCCTCGACCTCCCGCCAGTCCCGCCCCCCGCGACGAGGTGGCCGCACCTCGGCAGCAAACAGCCGGCCGTGGGACGAGCCGACCCTCGCGCCCGTGCTGCTGGTGCGCGGACCCGAGGGGCTCCTCGCCGAGCGCGCGGTCGACGGCGTGGTCGGGCTCGCGCGCGAGCGTGAAGCGACCACGGAGAAGGCGGAGCTCGAGGGCGGTACCTACGCGGCCGGGCAGCTCGCCGTCGCGGCCAGCCCGTCGCTCTTCGGCGAACCGAGCGTGGTCGTCGTGCGGGGCGCCGAGGCGGCCACCGAGGACCTCGTCGCCGACGTGGTCGCCTACGTCGCGTCACCCGACCCGGAGACGGTCGTCGTGGTGGTGCACGGCGGCGGGCAGCGCGGCAAGAAGATGCTGGACGCGATCATCGCCAGCGGCGCGCCGGTGCTGGAGTGCGACCCGATCACCAAGGACGCCGAGAAGGTCCAGTTCGTGACTGCCGAGTTCCGGGCGGCGCGTCGCCGGGCGGACGCTGCCGCGGTCCGCGCGCTGGTCGACGCTCTCGGCAGCGACCTGCGCGAGCTCGCCTCGGCGTGCTCCCAGCTCGTGGCCGACACGACCGGCACCATCAGCGAGACCGTCGTCGACCGCTACTACGGCGGCCGGGTCGAGGCCACGGGCTTCAAGGTGGCGGACGCCGCGGTGGCGGGCGACGCCGGCGGCGCCGTCGCGCTCCTGCGGCACGCCCTGGCCACGGGCGCCGACCCCGTGCCGATCGTCGCAGCCCTGGCCCTGCGGCTCCGGACGCTCGCACGGGTCGCGGCGATCCGCGGCGGTGCCGTCACGGCACGCGAGCTGGGGCTGCAGGACTGGCAGGTGCGCAACGCCCAGCGAGACCTGTCCCGCTGGACGCCCGAAGGGCTGGCCACCGCCATCGGTGCTGTCGCGCAGGCCGATGCCGACGTCAAGGGCGGCGGGCGCGACCCGGTCTACGCGGTCGAGAAGGCCGTGCTGACCATCGCCGGCTCCCGCCGGGGCTGACCGCCCGCTGTGCTGTGAGCGGGCTGTTGGCCCTCGTCCCGCCGTTTCGAGGGCCAACAGCCCGCCCACAACGTCGGCCGGGACGCGCGAAGGGCGCCGCACCCGGAGGTGCGACGCCCTTCGAAGTCTTGCCGGCCCGCCGTCAGACGGGCCGAGCGCGACGACTCAGAGAGCCTCGACGGACTTCGCGATGGCCGACTTGCGGTTCGCGGCCTGGTTGGCGTGGATGACGCCCTTCGAGACAGCCTTGTCGAGCTTGCGCGAGGCAGCCTGCAGCGCGGTGGCAGCGGCCTCCTTGTCGCCCGCGGCGACGGCCTCGCGCACCTTGCGCACGTAGGTCTTCAGCTCAGACTTGACGGCCTTGTTGCGCTGGCGCGCCTTCTCGTTCGTCTTGATGCGCTTGATCTGGGACTTGATGTTGGCCACGTGTGGACTTCCTGGTGTGTTCGCCTGCCGGCGAGCGGATAGGTCGTAGAGGGCGGCCACAGCTCCGGGACTGGGGTGGGGAACCCGTGGAGAGGAACTGCGGCGGTGCCCGCCGACCTGGGCGGACACGCAAACATCAACGATAGCAGAGGGCTCCTCGGCGGGAGAACCGCCGGAGTGTGTGGCGTTCCGCACCGCGGGGCGCCAGGTCGAGCATCCAGCGGTCGTCAGCGACGCGCTCGCGCCATCGCCCGGGCGACCTCGTCGAACGTCCGACGGTCCAGGACCGCGCCCTCGCGGCGTACGGCCCCGGGGTCCACCCGGATCACCCGGTTCAGTCGGACCTCGCTCGGGCGACCCTGCGAGTCCCAGGCACCGGTGCCGACGTCCATCCACAGCCGCCCGTACCGCGCCTCCTGGGCCGCGTCGCGGTCGTGGTCCTTGCTGGTGAGCTGCAGGCCGAGCAGCCACGGCCCGTCGCGGCCGACCAGCAGCACCGGCCGGTCCTTGCCCCGCGCGTGGTCCTCCTCGAAGGGCACCCAGGTCCACACGACCTCACCCGGGTCCGGGTCGCCGTCCGGCCGCGGCGCGTACACGGTCTTCACAGGGCCGGAGTAGTCGCCGGGGTAGCCCGCGCCCCCGGGGTGCGGGGAGGTCGGGGCCGCGTGCTGGGAGCGGGGCTTCGTGGTCGTGCGGGACGACCCTCGAGAGGACGACCGTGTCGCCGAGCGCAGCACGTCCACCAGCAGGTTCAGCCATCGGTTCGCCACGGCCGACAGCCTACGTGCGGCTCGTCCGAGAGCGAATCCGGGGCGGGGGACCGCCGTCGTCTCCGGTGTCCCCGCGTGGCAGGCGCCGGGCCGCGTCCCTGCTGTGGTCCGGCCAGGTCCGGCCAGGTCTGGCCGTCAGGGAACGAGCGGTGCGTCCAGCAGCCGCCGCGCGGCGGCTGCGTCGCCGTCGACGACGATGCCGGCCTCCTCGGCCGTCAGGCGCCCCCACAGGAGCAGGGCGAGCCGGTGCGCGGGCCCGCGCACGGCCGCGGTGGCGTCAGCCTCGGGGGCGCCGAGCAGCCACGACCAGCCGAGGTCGGTCGCCTCGACGCGCACGGCGTCGGCGGGCGGTGCCATCCGCCCCAGGTGCACCTGCCGGGGCTGGAACATCGTGATCACCTCGTCGACGGCGTCCCCCCACACGGTGGCCTCGACCGCGACGTCGCCGAGGGCGGCCGTCGCCGAGCCGGCGCGGGCTGCGTGCAGGTCGTGCAGGTGCACGAGCGTCTCGTGCACCTGCCGCCGCCACCAGAACGACGCGGGTCCGTCGCCGAGCAAGGTCCGCGCCGCGCCGTCCGGTCCTGCGGCGTCGAGCGTGGCGCGCAGGGCGGTCGCGTGCCGGCGGTAGAGGGCGGCGAGCCCGGGCGCCCCGCCCGCGGGCTCGGGCAGCTCCTCCGACCGGGTCGGGTCGCCCACCGCCATCCCGGCCGCCCAGTGGTGCACCCCGGCGAGGTGGAGGACCAGGTCGCGCGCCCGCCAGTCGCCGCACGCCGGGACGCGGGCGTCGAGGTCGGCGTCGGCGACGGCCGCGGCGAACTCGTGCTGGAGCGTGGCGAGCAGCGCGAGCCGGTCCGGCTCGGGCCCGCGGTCGGTGCGACGCCCGGTCCGCGGGTCGACGTCGGGACGGGACGGGGCTGCGGTGGGCTCGCGCATGCGCCGAGGCTAGCGCCCTCGCAGGTCAGGCGGTGAGGACGGCGTCGACCTGGCCGAGGAAGTCGTCCAGGTCGTCGGGCGTGCGCGAGGTCACCAGCGGGAACCCGGCGCCGTCGTCGTGCACGACGGCGCGGTCCACCCAGGTGCCCCCGGCGTTGCGGACGTCCGTGGCCAGCGAGGGGTACGAGGTGAGCGTCGCGCCGCGCACGAGGTCGGCCTCGACCAGCGCCCACGGGCCGTGGCAGATCGCCGCGACGGGACGTCCGGACGTCGCGAACTCGCGGACGAGCTCGACGGCGCGGTCCTGCAGGCGCAGGGCGTCGGCGTTCAGCGTGCCGCCGGGGACGAGCAGGAGGTCGAACGACGCGCCGTCGACGTCCTGGAGGCCGGTGTCGGCGGGCACGGTGCGTCCGGGGTCCTTGTCGCCGACGAGGGTGCGCACCTCGCCCGCCTCGTCCGAGGCGACGACGACCTCGGCTCCCGCGCCGCGCAGGTGCTCGAGCGGGACCACCAGCTCGTCCTGCTCGACGCCGTAGCTCGTCGCGATCGCCAGCACGCGCTTGCCGGTCAGGTCGGTCTGGTCGGCCATGTCAGGGCTCCTCACGTCGTCTTGCCGGGTGTTCCCCGACCGTAGGCAGCGACGCGGGATGCCCGCACGCGGGTGGGTCGCGGCGCCGGCGCGCGCGACGTCGCGGGGGCCGGACGGCACGGGGCGGGGTCGTGGGACAATGGCCGGGCCTCGCCACCACCGACGGCACCCACCCAGAGACCCTGACGGAGCGAGATCGCGTTGCCCATCCCCGGACCCGCGCTGCGTGCGCGCATCGAGCCGAACGCCACTGCGCCGGAGCTCATCCGCAACTTCTGCATCATCGCGCACATCGACCACGGCAAGTCGACCCTCGCCGACCGCATGCTGCAGCTGACCGGCGTCGTGGAGCCCCGGGCGATGCGGGCGCAGTACCTCGACCGCATGGACATCGAGCGCGAGCGTGGCATCACGATCAAGTCGCAGGCCGTGCGCATGCCGTGGCAGGTGGCCGACGAGCCGTTCGCCCTCAACATGATCGACACGCCGGGCCACGTGGACTTCACCTACGAGGTGTCCCGTTCCCTCGCGGCGTGCGAGGGCGCCGTCCTGCTCGTGGACGCCGCTCAGGGCATCGAGGCCCAGACGCTCGCCAACCTGTACCTGGCGATGGAGAACGACCTCGAGATCATCCCGGTCCTCAACAAGATCGACCTGCCCGCCGCGCAGCCGGAGAAGTACGCGGAGGAGCTCGCGAACCTCGTCGGCGGCGACCCGGCGGACGTGCTCAAGGTCTCGGGCAAGACGGGAGCGGGAGTCGAGGCCCTGCTCGACCGCATCGTGGAGCGGATCCCGGCGCCGGTCGGCGACGCCGACGCCCCGGCCCGCGCGATGATCTTCGACTCGGTCTACGACACCTACCGCGGCGTCGTCACCTACGTGCGCGTCGTGGACGGCAACCTCAACCCGCGCGAGCGCATCGCGATGATGTCGACGCGCGCGACGCACGAGCTGCTCGAGATCGGCGTCATCTCGCCGGAGCCGATCCCCACGAAGGGCCTGGGCCCGGGCGAGGTCGGTTACCTCATCACCGGTGTGAAGGACGTGCGCCAGTCGAAGGTCGGCGACACGGTCACCAACATGGCCAAGCCGGCCGGGACGGCGCTCGGCGGGTACAGCGACCCCAAGCCGATGGTGTTCTCGGGCCTGTACCCGGTGGACGGCACCGACTACCCGGCCCTGCGCGACGCCCTCGACAAGCTCAAGCTCAACGACGCCGCGCTCAACTACGAGCCGGAGACGTCGGTAGCGCTGGGCTTCGGCTTCCGCGTCGGGTTCCTCGGCCTGCTGCACCTGGAGATCGTGCGCGAGCGGCTCGAGCGCGAGTTCGACCTGGACCTCATCTCCACCGCGCCGAACGTCGTCTACGACGTCACGCTCGACGACGGCACCGAGGTGAAGGTGACCAACCCGTCCGAGTTCCCGGGCGGCAAGATCAAGGAGGTCCGCGAGCCCGTGGTGCGCGCGACCATCCTCGCGCCGAGCGAGTTCGTGGGCACCGTCATGGGCCTGTGCAACGACCGGCGCGGCCAGATGCTCGGCATGGACTATCTCTCGGAGGACCGCGTGGAGCTGCGCTTCACGCTTCCCCTCGCCGAGATCGTGTTCGACTTCTTCGACCACCTCAAGTCCCGCACCCGCGGCTACGCGTCGCTGGACTACGAGCCCTCGGGCGACCAGGCCGCCGACCTCGTGAAGGTCGACATCCTGCTCCAGGGCGAGCAGGTGGACGCGTTCAGCGCCATCGTGCACAAGGACAAGGCGTACGACTACGGCGTCATGATGACGGCGAAGCTCAAGGAGATCATCCCGCGCCAGCAGTTCGAGGTGCCGATCCAGGCCGCGGTCGGAGCCCGCGTCATCGCCCGGGAGACCGTGCGCGCGATGCGCAAGGACGTCCTCGCCAAGTGCTACGGCGGCGACATCAGCCGCAAGCGCAAGCTGCTCGAGAAGCAGAAGGAGGGCAAGAAGCGCATGAAGAACATCGGGTCCGTCGAGGTCCCGAAGGACGCCTTCATCGCCGCGCTCTCCTCCGACGGCGGCGGCGGCAAGGACGCCAAGGACAAGAAGAAGTAGTGCCCGCTCTGCCTGACGGCGTCCCCGTGCCGGCCGACGGCGCCCTGCCCGAGTGGGTGCGCGCGCCGGCCGGGGCGGCCGGTGCCCGGCCGTTCGGCGTGTACGTGCACGTGCCGTTCTGCACGGTCCGGTGCGGGTACTGCGACTTCAACACGTACACGGCGGCCGAGCTCGGCGGCGGCGCCAACCAGGCGGCGTACGCGACGACGGCGCTGCGGGAGGTCGCTCTGGCCGCCCGCGTGCTCGACGACGCGGGGCTGGGCGGCCGTCCCGTCTCCACCGTCTTCTTCGGCGGCGGCACGCCCACCATGCTGCCTGCCGCCGACCTGGCGCGGGTGCTGCGCGGCGTGGACGACGCGTGGGGGCTGGCCGACGACGCGGAGGTGACCACCGAGGCGAACCCGGACTCGGTCACCCCCGAGTCGCTGCAGGTGCTCGCCGACGCAGGCTTCACCCGGGTCTCGTTCGGGATGCAGTCGGCCGTGCCGCACGTGCTGGCCACGCTGGAGCGCACCCACGACCCGCGGCGCGTGCCCGACGTCGTGCGCTGGGCCCGTGACGCAGGCCTGGACGTCTCCCTCGACCTCATCTACGGCACGCCCGGGGAGTCCCTCGACGACTGGCGGACGTCGCTGGAGGCCGTGCTGGCCACCGGCGTCGACCACGTGTCGGCGTACGCGCTCGTGGTGGAGCCCGGGACGAAGATGCACGCCCAGGTGCGGCGGGGCGAGGTCGCCCTGCCCGACGAGGACGATCAGGCGGCGAAGTACGAGCTGGCCGACGACCTCCTCACCGAGGCAGGCCTCGGCTGGTACGAGGTGAGCAACTGGGCGCGCGGGCCCGAGCACGCGTGCCGGCACAACCAGGCGTACTGGCGCGGCGACGACTGGTGGGGCGTCGGTCCCGGGGCGCACTCCTACGTGGCCGGCGCGGACGACGGCGAGCACGCCGGCGTGCGCTGGTGGAACGTCAAGCACCCTCGTCGGTACGCGGCGCTCCTGGAGGACGGTTCGTCCCCGGGCGCCGGGCGAGAGCTGCTCACGACCGCCGAGGCCCAGCTCGAGCGGGTGCTGCTCGGCGTGCGCGTGCGCGAGGGCCTGGACGTCGACGCGCTGGACCCGTCGCGCCGGGCGGCGGTCGCCGGACTCGTGGCGCGCGGCCTGCTCGACGGGGTCGAGGCCGTGCGCGGCCGCGTCGTGCTCACCCGCCAGGGCCGCCTGCTCGCCGACTCCGTCGTCCGCGAGCTCACCCCCTGACGGGCGTCGAGCGTGCTGACTTGATCCTCAAACCGCCGGTTTGAGGATCAAGTC